>DAOVPZ010000095.1 GCA_030628975.1 Candidatus Cloacimonadota bacterium | reverse complement strand
GCAAGTTTACCACCTGCGTCAGCTGCTTCTGTGATAGCAGCTATAGAGATTATGAAAAGTGAACCTGAAAGAATTGATAAACTCTGGAAAAACACTCGCAAAATGCAAAAGGGATTTAAAGAAATGGGATATGACATTGGCACAAGCGAGACCCCTATCATTCCTCTTCATGTTGGTGATATGATGACTGCTTTTAAGATGTGGAAAATGCTTGCTGATGAAGGTATATTCATAAATCCGGTTATTCCACCTGCTGTACCACCAAATGACTGCTTGATAAGAACAAGTTTTATGTCAACGCACACTTATAAACAGTTAGATTTTGCATTAGATAAGTTTGAAAAAATTGGAAAGAAGTTAGGAGTAATATAACAAACTCATAATTCAGCAGGCTGAATGAAAAAAATTGATAGTTAAATATTATAGGGTAAAAATACAAATTTATTTGATGAGTTTACTATAGAAACCATTAAAATGGTAAAATGTACTTATTGGGTTATGTTTCCCACAACTAAAGTTGTGGGCTAACTTACTATTTCTCATAGGGTTAGCCCACAGTTTAAACTGTGGGTAATATGTTTAAAAACACAATTTTAACCCCTTCAGGGGTTTTTAGAGTGGACTCTTTAATAAAACAAATAATTTAAAACTATAAATTTCTCATCCCCTATTCCGAATTTAAAAATCTGCTCTCACTTCCATTCTTAACTGATTTCTTACATTAGATTCAGGATATTTCTCAGTATGATATCTCAGAAATCCTGTAACATATCTACTAAACCTATAATCAAACTGCAAAGTTGCACGAGTTATTATACCATTCCGTTTATTTATCAAAACATTTGCAAGATAGTCAGAACCTTCTCTTTTATTACTTTGAAAATGAAGTTGAGCCATAATATGATATTTACTGCCAGAATTATACACAAAAGACGGTTCAATTTGATAAGAATAAATATGATATGATTCTGAACCATCTTCCTTATTTCCCTTCTCAAAATCGTAACCTAATTCAGTGGAAAAAATCATATTATAATTAAATTTATATCCAATATCAGTCGAGATTCTATAGTTTTTGGATTTTAATAAATCTGCAGTTTGATAATTTGATGTTCGGCTCTTATATGAAATTTCATTTTCTAAATTCCACTTATTCAAATTATATAAATTAAGCTCAAAATTCCACTCATTTTGCCACAATTTATCAAATACATTCTCATACTGATTATCCATTTTTTTTGTCTTTTCATAAAGCAGCTTTGCAATGATCTTGTTCTTTTTAATATTATACCAGATTTGCTCTCTGAATTTTTGATAACCATAATCAGTGTAATCCGTGTTCATCAAAGCATTTTTCCTTAATAGATAAAGATTCAGTTTGTGCGGTGTTCGAGATTTCTCCTGAATAGAAATATCAGATGTAAACAATAATTTGCTTAAAACATCTAATAACTGTGAATTTATTGAACAAATTCCTCTTGCCGGATTTAGAGTCATATTCCAATTAATCTCTAACTCTGTAATAGGCTGAGGGTTACCAATTCTTGTGATTTCATAATTATAATCACCATCTTCCCGATAAAAACCCAGACTGTCGTAAATACCATTTCCATGACCTACAAAAACAAGTTCTCTGACCTTGGGATAGGTTTCCAGATTTCCTATTTTATAATTTAACCTGTTATAAATACTTTTTTTAAAAAAATTCATGGAAATCTGAGTATTAAGTAAATCAAATTTGGTGTCTTGCATTCTATTGTAATAAATATTCTTCCTATGTGAGTATTCAGATCTTATGTTGAATATTTCACCACCATGATAAATATTCCCTTTAAATAAATCAGCCTGCTTAAACTTCTGCCAGCTTATTTTGAGACTATCTTGATTCTCGTGTTCATATTCTAAAGTTATCTTAACTTTGCTAAAATCAAAGCTTGTTTTATAAAAGTTCTTATCAATTTTTATTCCGTGAGAGGATGTTCCTTCTGATTCAAATCTCCTTTCATAATAACCAGCAAATAGATCAACAAAATCGTATTTGTAATTACAATTCAAATCATGAACTTCCTGTTTTAAGGTCTGATTATTCAAAATATTTGATTCTTCTTCTATTCGAGAATAATTATAATTAAATGATGGAATAAAGGGAAGATCTTTATTTTGTAAGTATGAAAATCTATTTGAAAAATTTTTACTTTTCGCAATTGATTTCTGATTTTTTTCATAAAATTTAGTACTATTTTTTATCCAATTTTTTTGAGCTCGAGGCTCATCAGCCTTTGGCTGAATTTCAAATGCAATATCAATACCATATTGAATAACATCTACAGTATCCACCTCAATAAATTGTGAATTTTCATATTCAGTTTCTGCTGATTCAGTTCTTGTTAATGGATGAAAATTTTTATCAATATATTGATAAAAGAACGAATTTTCAGTCTTTCCGAAGCTAAAAATATCACTTTTAAATTTTAATTCATTATACAATGCAAAACCGTTATCATCCTCATCATCAATTTTGGAAAAAGTGTTTTTATCATAATTTGATATTATCCCCTCAGAATAAAGTGAAAATTTACCCAGATTCAATTTAGCACCAAAATCCAGATTAAGATTTTTTTCTGGCATTGGCAATTGGATTTCTGGAATATAATCACCATTTCCCTTCCCAACCCATTCAAATTGATTAAATCCGGATTTTATGTAAGAACCATTTCCATCACCAACATAAAAGAAACTCACAATGTAATTTCCTGTTGAATCAAACCCAACATATTCATAATGTGAATCAACTTTAATATAATTTCCATCACCAACAGCAACAGAATTAGCACCAGATTTACGGGCTTTTACCGGATCATCGCCAGCTTGTGATAAAATTTCTCTATCTTCAGATGAAAAAGTATAATTCAAAGGCTTTTCTTTATCATTGCTATTAGATAAAACCTTAAAGAATAGTTCAGCATTATTATCAAAAAGGGAGAAATTTCCTGAACCTAAATACAAATTGCTTCGGAAATCCTCTGCGGAATATTCATAATCAGCAATAATATATGAATCTTCTGTAATTATATTTTTGTTTTTAAATATTAAAGAACCTTCATTGTAATCAATTGTATAATCGTCTCCTCTTGAGAGTAACTTTCCATTTAAGTAAATTTTTTCTGTTCCAGACAGAATCTTAACATTCGAGCTAGTCTTGCCAGGAAGGTAATAGGGACCTTGCTTTCCTTCAACGCCATAAAATTTGTATGAAATAAAATCACCATTGGATACTGCTGCAGAAACATTAAATTTATTTCTCCCAGCCAATTGGAAATTTACACCTTCTAACTTATAATCATAATTAGCAAAATGAGTATCATCAAATTTGCAAAAGAAATCTCCAAAAGAAAGTGCATAATTACCTGAATAAACTTTTATATACATTTTATCCAATTCACTTATTTTTTTTGTGGTGCCTTCTGGTTCGATAGGAGAGTTATTGTCAGAAAGTTGAGCTTTAATAAATATTTTATCAGAAAGCTCACCATCAAGCTGCAAATATAAAGATTGGTCAAAATCCATATCCTCTTGATTTCCAATAGAAATAGAAAAACTTTTGCTACCGGAAATATTTAAGTTGGAAGAAGAAGGAGATTCAAATTCTTTAGTAGTGATTCTGATTGGTTTATAATCCTTTTTCTCAGATAAATCCTGCTTTTTAAATTTATAGAATGAATATTTCAGCTCCTTTGGAAAAACCTGAAAATTAACAATAATTTCTGTATCTGCTGGATATAATCTGAAAATTTTAATTTTCCCATTTTTATAAAAAATTTTGTAATCAACATTTTTGTTTAGTGTATCATTTAGCACAATAACTGTCTCTGAATTAGCAATTATATTTTGAAAATCCAATTCGTATGTTTCTATATCATTAACTACTCTCAAAATCTTTTTCTTATCTAATAATGAAAAATATTCTTGAGAAAAAGCTTCTGAAAAAAGGAGAATAACTCCAATAAAAATAAGTAATCTTTTCATTTAATTCGTATTCTATGAAAAAAAATATATAAGATTATACAAAGTTAAAACATATAAATAAATAAGTTTAATTCGCAAATATTTTTACATTAAATCTAATAAAATCAACACTAATTTTTAGGAATTACTAATGCAAGTAAAAGATATAAAAGTATACCAAAACCAATCGAAAAAATCAGAAACACAAATAGTATTCTCATCAAAATGGAATCGATATTATAATATTCTGCCAACCCACCACAAACTCCGAAGATAATTCTATCTTTTTTGTTTAAAGTTAAATTCTTTTTTTCTTTATTCTCTTCTACAACAAGTTCGATATAATCATCAGGTTTCTTGGGTATAATGAAAATTGCAATAATGTATGTAATAATTCCAGCTCCGCCCATTAAAGTAAGTAACACCCAAATAATTCTAACAATTGAAGCATCGATATCAAAATATTCTGCAAAACCACTACAAACTCCAGCAATTTTCTGGTTCTTCAAATCACGATATAATTTCTTTTTAACCTTCATTATTTGTCTCTTTTTCTTTCTGATAATAAAATTATATTTCTTAAGTCCTCGATATTCTTAGCTTTTAACCAGCGTCTTTCAAAACTTGGATGTTGTACAATTTGAGCTATCGACATCAATGCCCGAAGATGAAAATTACGCTCATCCCGTGAACCAATTAATACAAAAACTGTATTAACAGGTGGCAAATCTTCTGAGAAGATAATCCCTTCTATGCATCTTGCTAAAAGAATATCAAATTTTTTATTCCCTTCAATAATAATATGCGGAATTGCCATACCGGGTTGTAAAGCTGTTGTTGACTGCTCCTCTCTTTTAATCAAAAGGTCATACAACATATCTGCATTAATATTTTGCCTGTTTGATAGATGTTCCGAAATAATCTTAAAGAATTCCTCTGCAGTCATTGACTCCTCTATATCCAATATTTCGCATTTACTGATAAGTTTATCAAATCTATCTTCAACAATATCATCTCGTTGTACTAAAATACCTTTTAATTCGCTGACAAGTGTAGAACTTGCTATCTTCTTATCTGTAATCCTTTCTACAATATGTATCAGTGCAGATTTCCTTTTAACTCTAAATTGGACATAAATCAGATACCAGAGAAATGATAGGACTATGAAACAACCAGTAATAACCAAT
>DAOVPZ010000064.1 GCA_030628975.1 Candidatus Cloacimonadota bacterium | reverse complement strand
GAACTTTTAAACCTACAAATACATTTGTGGGTTTCTTGTATAATCAAATTTCCAACTTAAATCATCCACTGTACTTTCATTTATAGGCTATTGCTGAAGTTTATAATAAAATTTTGGGGGTATGTCTGTTTTATAAATAATAATGAATAAATCCTAAGTAAAAGAAATATTCATATTAAAGTTTTTTATGTTCTATTCAACAAAAAGTTTTTCATATATCCATACATAATAATTTTCTTACAATCTCCATAAGTAATTTATTTTGAAAAACACTTGAATATCATCAAAAATATTATGATAGTTGGTTATGTTGTTTAAGTTAAACCCAAGGTAAATATTACTTAAAGGACTGTATTCATAAGAAAATAGGAAACTTGTAGAGAAATTTTTATCAATGACCTGTTCCAGGGCATACTCATCTTTGAAGTTCAATTTTACATATTTACCCTGTGTGATATTACGCAAGTGTAGCTTGTTTGCAATCATCCATGTAATCCTATTCAAGATTTTATATGAATAATACTTACGCTCTCCACCATAAGAATAATAGAAATCATCTCGCTCAATATTAGGATTGATATTGATACGATTGAATATTTTAGCATTAAATCCAGTTTCAAAATAGCAATGCCAACCCGTAAACGAATTTTGCCAGTTAAGTTCCTCATCTCCATAATATGGTTTTGAGCCAGTATAACAATTTAGCCAGAAATCAAACTGACCTGAAATCATTTTCCACGAACGAAATTCTAATTCTGTAGTTCGAAAGTCTTTTTCATTCATCTGGTCATGATTAACAATTAAACCTATCTTATTCCACATATTATCTTTCCAGCTAAATTCAAAACCTGTCCAGCCATATTCTTCTACTAATTCGCGACTCATATTAAAACGTTCTTTTAAGCCAAAATACCACTCGATTTCATTCCAGATATTTGCTACCTGCCTTATCTTGAATACATTATTCATCCCAACTTCGCTTTTTCCTCTAACATCATTATTCAAAAAACCACTTCCCAGATAAAAATCCTGCGGGAAAGAATTAATCCATATTTCATTATAACTAAACTCAGCATCCCGTTCAAATTTGAATTGAAAAGCATATTCTTCCTTTTTAACTTTCTCATTAGTCGAATCTGATAGTTCTTTTTTATAACCTGTCCTACTATAGGCAGACTGCAACTTGAATTTAAAATTATGAGGAAGAGACAAGATAGCATCAACCGCAAGAACACGATTATTATTGTATGAATCAAGGTCATCTTTATTGGTAACAATTAGTCCAATAGCTGACTCTTTCAGGATATTCTTCTTAATACGAAACAAATTATACAAATTATTCTTATCCTCATCAATTCCTTTATCCAGAGCAGATACCATTGATAGACTATAATCAGGATATTTTCCACTCAATTTCATACATAATATAGGATTAACAATATTTCGAGTATAAACAATATTCATTAAAGATGTATTAAAAAAATCCATTCCCCGTGAGAAAAACGGTCTTTTCTCATCCAGCCATTGTGGATTTCTCTGGTTAATATTAATATTTACCGGGTCTGATTCGATCTGGGAATAATCAGGGTTTAATGTGGCAGAAAGTGTTAATTTAGATGAGATACCATAACTGGCATTAATACTGGTATCAAAGTTATATTCACCGCCTTCACTTTCTAAATATGAATTAAATACATAAGGTAGAAATTCCAGATTCTTTCCACTTTTAATCCCTCGTAATCCTTTTAAAACTCCAGCTTGGGCAAAAATATTACTTATCTTACGAGTTCGGGGAGGATAGATAGAAAATTCGTTATTCTTCTTATCAATTCTGAAGCAATAAAATCCCCATTCCTGCTCATCTTTCGTATCATCAAAAGTAAGAGATTTAAAAGGAACTGCCACTTCTGCTGTCCAACGGTCATCATAAATCTTTGTGCCTATATGAAAAATGATATTCCAGTTTCTATCCATATAACCAGAAATTGAGGAGATGAAATCAATCGGATTTCCATAAGGATTTATATTAAAAATGTATCCTTCACGATTACTGTTGTATGTATCAAATGCAAAAGTGACTAAATCATCACCCTCATAACCTTCTCTGGGAGCAACAGTAGCGCGTAATTGTGAAATATCAGAATCATAGCATATAAAAGCTAAATAGAAGTTGTCATCGTCATAAGTGATATAAACCTCTGTTTGTTCTTGAGGTTTCTGCCCTTCTATGGGAGTATAAGTTACAAGTTCCGGAAGCAGGTCTCTGCTCTTCCATGCTTCATCATTGATGATTCCATCAATTTTCGGAGGAATGTCTGTCCTGTAGATAGGAATTTTGACTTTTGCAATTACATTAGAAAATGTGAATATTAAAATTAATAATAATAAAATTTTTCTCTCCGATCCCGATATATCGAGAGGATTAATCATAGATTTTAACATTTTTGTTCTCCTTGTTAATATCGTATTTTCCAAAATTCATGATTACTCATTTTTCAACCTGTGAATCATCCACACATTTGGTTCTATGTATATTCCTATGTCTCTTTCAATATCAAAATCCACAGGTTTCAATGCTCCGGGAATGATATATTTCCCACTATTCGGGAAATTCATCCCTGTCCAATTCTTCCAATCTGAAATGCTTGCAACAATCTTCATTGCTTTTGGACAAACTTTGATAATCTCCCCTCCAAGACGGGTATGAATCCTTAACCAGGGATCAAATGGTAAACCATCCTCTCGTATCCAGTTAATATATTTCCTCATCGGGATGAGAGGATAGTCTTTCTTTAAAGTCGGTCTCGCTGGCAGGATAAGTGATTCTAAAAGATGCTCTTTGCCAATTTTCAACATTGCTTTCACCATTTCACAACTGATTCCCTTCCGCTGGTATTTGGGATTGATAGTTATAGAAATGCCACACAACACATTTGCTTCTATATTTTTTTCTTTATCTTTGAGTCCCTTTTCCAAAGCCCAGTCCCAGCCTTCATGAGGTAGGTCAACTGGTTTTTTATGCCAGTAGAAAGGCACGGAATTTCCAGTTCCCACAATTTCTTCACCTTGCATCATCAAATATTGATACTCAGGAAAATCTTCATATAAACGAAAAAAATATTCATTGGCGACAGGATCATTTAACATAAATTCAGGCCATACTTTAATCACAATTTCATCCTGAGCTTCAAACAGATCCATCCTATCCTTCATTAAAACTGTTTTTAGTTGCATTTTCATCTCCTTTTTTCCTCGAAAGACAATTAACACATTTATTATCCTTTCTATTTAGTGCTTGAATGAAAAATTTCTTTTTTAACCTCACCCCAGCCCTCTCCTATCAGGCGAGGGAGCAGGTCAGCCAGAGGTTGATGAGACTCAGGCTCAAAAATTCCTCTTCTCCTGCAGGAGAAGGGGTTAGGGTTTGAGGTAAAAATGCAAAATATAATAAATTTATCATTTTATGCAAATTTCATTTACCCCGTTAGATGAGGTGATTATGACAAATTAAAAAATATTAAAAATATTATCTAACGGGGTTGAGTTTTCTTTCAACCACTATTTAACAACTTTTTCTAAAACCTTATATCTGCGACTTTATTTGAATCCATTCTTCGAATAACAAGTCAAGTTTCTGTCGTAATCCACATTTCTCTTTGTATAGGTTATATAATTTTTTATAATCAGTAGCCCACTTCTCCATTTCTTTATCTTTTTCAGAAATTTGGTTTTCAATTTTTTTCATTTCTTCTTCTATTTCAAGTATTCGTCTTTCAACCTTCTTTTTCTCCTTTTGAATTCTTTTATCTCTTTCATATCTTACTTTTTGAGGTTTAATTTCCGGAATTTCTTTTATGGTTACTAAATTTTCCTTAACTTTTTTTTGTTTATAGTAATCATAATTTCCCAGATAGTTTACGAATTTTTTATCTCTTAGTTCAACTATTCTCTTAGCAATTTTATTAATTAAATATCTATCATGAGAAATAAAAACCACAGTTCCAATGAATTTCTGTAGTGCTTGCTCAAACATTTCTCTGGAATCCGTATCCAAATGGTTTGAAGGTTCATCCAGAAGAAGTAAGTTGATGTCCTGATTCATCATAATACTTAATTCTAATCTTACTTTTTCACCGCCTGAAATATTTTTAACCTTCTTATAAACATCTTCTCCAAAGAATAAAAATTTAGCTAACTTGTTTCTTGCTTCACCTTCATGCATATTAAAATTTTGTCTATATGTTTCTAAAACAGTTAATTCTTGATTATCAAAAGATACTTCCTGCTCTAAATAGCCAATATTTACTCTTGAGCCAATTTTCACATCTCCGTAATCTGGCTTATCCTGTCCTATAAGTATTTTTATCAATGTGGTTTTTCCGGTTCCATTCTTTCCCAGAACTGCAACTTTTTCTTGATATCTTACATAAAAATTAAGATTATCTAATATCAGATTATCTTGAAACGATTTCGTCAAATCGGTTACTCTTATTACATCATTTCCCGAACGATGAGTTTCAGAGAAATCAAGCCCAATCTTTGGTCGTTCTAAATTTGGTTTATCAATTTTTTCTGTTTTCTCCAGTCTCTTTTCCAGGCTGAATGCTTTCTTAAACATTTTCGGATTATCCGCTCTTATTCCCCAATCTCTGAACCTTCTAATGGCTTCTTTCATTGCTTTTATCTTTTTCTGCTGGTCTTTATATTTCTCAAATTGTTCAAAAAGCATTCTATCCTTTTCCTTGATATAATATGAATAATTTCCATGAAATACTTTAGAATTTCCATCTTCAATTTCTACAATCTTGTCAACTACTTTATCCAGAAAATATCTGTCATGTGAGATTATCAGAACAGTCCCTCTATATTCTAATAAAAAATCTTCAAGCCATTCAACAGATTCAATATCAAGGTGATTAGTTGGCTCATCCAGTAATAATATGTCAGCATTTTGTAATAGTATTTTGCCCAGCATTACTGTAGTCTTTTCACCACCACTTAAAGTATGAAACTTTCTATTTTTGAATTCTTCACTAAATTTTAAACCCGAGCAGATTTTGTTAAGATTCACTTCAATTTCATATCCACCCTTATTTTCAAATAGATTCTGTAATTCGCCGTATTCTCTCATAATTTTTTTGACCTCATTCTCAGAAACTTTGGACATCGCAGATTCAATCTCTCTCAATTTTTCTCTGATAGCAAATACATCTTCAAATGTAGTATTTAAAACATCAATAACCTTATATTTATCTGGATAATCAGGGATTTGGTCCATATAGCCTGTGGAAGCTCCTTTTCTTACTGTAAGAACTCCGCTATCATAATCTTCCAGCCCTGATATGATTTTGAATATTGTAGTTTTTCCAGTTCCATTTCTACCGATTAGACCTATTCTCTCTCTTTTTTGAACATCAAAACTAATATTGTGAAGAACTTTATTTGCTCCATAAGATTTTTCAATCTTGTTTAATGAAATTTCAATCATCTTGATTCCTCAATTTTCTAATTCATAAAAGACAATTAAATTTTTTAAAGAACTGACAGAAAAATTTATCATATCTGCCCGTTCCTTGTTTATGCTTTCAAGAGCTGGACTTCTTGTTCCTCCATAAACTGATTAGTATAAAGTCTATAATAATATCCTTTTTGCTTTATCAACTCATGATGATTTCCTTGCTCAATAATTTTTCCATTATGAATAGCCAGGATCCTATCAGCAGAACGAATGGTTGATAATCTATGTGCAATAATGAAACTGGTTCTGTCTTCCAGAACTTTGTGGATTGCTTCTTGTATTATCTTTTCAGTTTCAGTATCTACGGAAGATGTTGCTTCATCGAGAACGAATATTTTAGGATTTGCTAATATTGCACGAGCAAATGAAATCAGTTGTTTCTCTCCTGTTGATAGCAGACTTCCACCTTCTCCAACCTCAGCATCATAACCCTTTTCCAAATTCATAATAAAATTATGAGCATTTACAAGTTTTGCAGCTCGTATTATATCCTCATCCTTAGCTCCTAAACATCCATATCTGATATTATCTTTGATGGTTCCGCTAAACAAATGTGGAGTTTGAAGAACATATCCTAAATTTGAATGCAGCCAGAGTAATGACCTTTTGCGATAATCTACTCCATCAATCAAAATCTCACCTTTTGTGGGCTCATAAAAACGACAGGCAAGATTTACGATAGTGCTTTTACCAGAACCGGTTTCTCCAATAAGGGCAATTGTCTCTCCTGCTTTAATATCAAGATCAAATCTATCAAGTACATTTTCACCATCCTTATATGCAAATGATACATCACGGAAGGAAATTGCACCTTTTATATCAGGCCAATTTTCTTTTTTTGATTGCAATATATCTCCATATATTTCAGCAATTTCCGAGCTGTCCTTAATATCAGGTTTTTCTTCCATCATGGAAATAATCCGTTCTGCAGAAGCTTGTGCATTCTGGATTTCAGCAAAGACTCGGGCTAATTCCCTTACTGGTTCAAAAAATTGAATAGTATATGAGATAAATGCAACAAGGGTTCCATAACTTATTGTTTTCAATATAACACCTTCTCCACCAAGCCAGAGTGCAAGTCCTGTTCCAAT
>DAOVPZ010000138.1 GCA_030628975.1 Candidatus Cloacimonadota bacterium | reverse complement strand
GAAAATTCTCCAGAAAATGTAAGCGTAGGAGGACAATTGATATTAGATCGGCTTAAGCAAAAACCTTAGAAATAAAGTTGATAAGCCTACTATTCATAATTTCTACAACTCATAAAATTCCCTTCTTCTATCATCCAAAACATGATTTGTTTCAGTAACAAATTTATTTCTTGCCTCTTCAGGATTAATTTCAATTACCTTCAAAATTTCTTCATATTCTGTGGCTTGAACTAAAATTTCTCCTTTTGGAGATGTAATCTGGCTCATTCCAGTAAATGTTAGTTCTTGAGTTTCGTTTTTCTCTGTTCCGATTCTATTGGCTGTAATTGTAAATACTCTATTTTCAATAGAACGAGTTATCATCGCTTTCTGGCAGAATGGCAGCACCAGATTAGCAGAATGACAGATGATATCAGCTCCTCTCAAAGCAAGAGTGCGAGCTGATTCAGGAAAAATCCAATCAAAACAGACCATTAAGCCAAGCTTTGCTCCACGAGATTCAAAAACATTAAATCCCGTATCACCAACCTTATAGAGCCTTTTTTCATCTAAAAATAAGTGAATTTTACGATAAATTTCGATTCTACCATTAGGGAACACTAACATTTGAGAATTGTAGAAGTTATCATTTTCTTTTTCCAGAAAGCCAACCACTAGAGCCAAATTCTCTTTTGCTGAAAGGTTTCTAAAGAAGTTAGCTATTCTGCCAGATTTTGCAGATGCAGAAAGGGGTTCCATCTCCTCTTTATTTTCAAAAAGATATCCGCTGGTAGAAAGTTCCGGAAGTACTACTAAATCAGCACTACAACCGGAGAGCATTGATTTAATTTTGCTTAAATTATGTTTTTCTTGAAACAGTTCTGGATGAAATTGGAGAAACCCAATTCTAATTTTTTTCATTTTCTATTTTTTATATTAAAATTGATTATCCACTGATACTCAGATTTTTTACCAAAATGGCTGGTGCACCAATAGATGAAAAGTTGAATTTGAGATTATCACCAATAGCAATAATATCTTGAAGTAGTTGAAGGAAATTCCCTGAAACTGTAAAATTATGTATAGGGTATTTTCTTTGACCATTTTCCCAGAAAAATCCTTGAGCTCCCATAGAGAAGTCACCAGAAATAGGATTGCAACCGCTGTGCATACCAGAAAGCTGAACAATTTCAATTGAACAAGGAAAAAGCTTGTATAAATCATTTGCAGGAGTTGATCCATTTGGGATAAACAAATTAGAAGGTGAAACTTCCATTGAGCCTTTGTAAGAACGGTGTGCGTTACCGGTTGATTTAGTTTTATCTTTTTTCGCAGTAATACTGTTATGAAGATATGATTGCAGTATTCCATCAGATATCAGGTTTGTTGTTTGTGATGGATATCCTTCATCATCAAAAGGTCTTGTAGAGAAACCAATATCAAGCAATGCATCGTCAATAATTGATACAATGTCGTTAGCAATTTTTGTTTTCAACTTTTCTTTTAGTAACGACCTGCCTTCTTGAACTGATTTTGCTGAGAAGATTTCCGAGAAGGTTGCAAGAACCGTAGCTGCCATTTCATTGTTAAAAATGATAGGGTATTTGCCAGATTTGATTTCTTTTGCTTCCAAAAGTTCTAATGCCCTTTTTGCAGACTCATTCCCAATAATTTCTGAATCAATTTGGTTAAAATCATGAGAAAATTTGTAGAACATTCCGGATTTTGTTTCTTCCTTATGTCTTGCTAAGCAATAAGTATAACCATAAACCATATTAGAGATATATTCTTTTTGTAACCCATTTGTATTGGCAATCTTTGTGTAGGATTTATTATCTCCAATTTCCGAATATGGAACATTAATAATTCTTTTATCAAACTTCCGAACAGTTTGTTCTAATAGTTTAGCTTTATTAATCTTTTCGTTAACAGTAACTTTTTCAAGGTCTGGATAGTAGATGTGTAATTTCTTTTTAATTTCAGGATATTTTTTGAATTCAACCACTTCATCAGATTCAATGTATGTAGCGTTTTCCTGTGCTTTATTTATGATAGTTTCAAAAACTTCTTTATCTAATTTTTCCGTATATGCATATCCCACAGAATTATCTTTAAGCACTCTTACTCCAAGCCCAACTGAATCAGCATATTTAAAACTATCAACTTCCTGTTTGAATATTTTCACTGAAAAGGAATTTCCCTTTGTTAACAATATCTCTATACATTTAATATTTTTTTTCTTAGCAATATTAAATATTTGCTCGAATTCTTTTTCAAACATCTTTTATTCTCCTATTTTTTGCCACGATCCCCAATTAAATTGGGGACACGAACTTGCACGAACATTAATTTTTTAAATTACAAGAAATATTCACAAAAGTAATAAATATTATTTTTACTTTTTTGTGTACTTTTGTGTGTTTTTGTGGCTGATTTATTTTCTTCCACCAACAATTATTTCATCAACTTTAATTGGAGGTTCACCAACACAGGTTGGAACAGTTCCGCTCACAGAACCACACATTCCTTCTGCAAGAGTTAGGCCTTTTCCAACCATACTAATTTTCTGAAGAATCTTTGCACCATTTCCTATCAAAGTTGCTCCACGAACGGGTTTAGTGATTTTTCCATTTTCAATTAGATATCCTTCTGCAACTGCAAAATTGAAGTCTCCAGTTCCGGGTTGGACAGATCCACCCCCCATTTTTTTTGCATAGATACCAAAGTCAATGGAAGTGATCATATCTTTTAAATCATCTTTTCCTGATGCAATATAAGTATTTCTCATTCTTGAGGTTGGTGCAAATCTGTATGACTGTCTTCGTCCACTTCCTGTTGATTTTGTGCCGATTTTCATTCCGCCCAATCTATCAATCATAAAGGATTTTAAGATACCGTTTTCAATTAAGATGGTTTTTTGAGTTGGAGCTCCTTCATCATCAATTGCAGTCGAACCCCATGCATTGGGAATTGTACCATCATCAATAGCTGTTACGCATTGGTTTGCGATTTGCTTACCCATCTTGTCTGCAAATACTGATGCACCTTTAGCAACACTTGTCGTTTCCAAAGAGTGTCCACAAGCTTCATGAAAGATCACACCACCAAAACCATTACCAATAATAACCGGGAACTTTCCACTCGGTGCATAATCTGCCAGAATCATTGTTACAGCTTGTTTAGCAGTTTTTTCTCCCAATTCTTTGGGGTCTATACTTTTGAGAAATTCATAACCTTTATGTGCACCTGGTCCTTCTGAACCTGTCTGCATTTCATTATCTTTACTTGCAATGGATGAAACATATACTCTTGCATAAGTTCTTGTATCACCAGTAAGTAATCCATCACTATTGGCGATATGAATTTTTTGTTCCTTTTCTAAATAATTGATATTCACCTGTGAAATAAGATTAGAATACTTTCGAGCTGAATTATCAATTTTTCGCAAGAATTCAATTTTGTCAGTTTTTGGAATTGAATCAAAAGGAATCTCAATCTTATGTGGTGATACAACATCCTTTTTTCTTAAGTCAATTGACTTGATATTGCCTTTCCCAATATCTGCATTGCTAACTGCATCAGCAGCAGCAAGAAGAGATTT
>DAOVPZ010000050.1 GCA_030628975.1 Candidatus Cloacimonadota bacterium | reverse complement strand
GGTCTTCATCAAGCGCTTGAAGCAAAAGAGATGGTTCAAATTCAAGAAGCAACTCAGACCCTGGCTACTATCACATTCCAAAACTATTTCCGTATGTATACAAAGCTTTCTGGAATGACCGGTACTGCAATAAATGAAGCTGGAGAATTCAGAGAAATTTATAAATTACAAGCTATAGATATTCCAACAAATGAACCAATTCGTAGAATTGATTATGACGATCTAATCTTTAGAACAAAAAAAGAAAAATATAATGCAATTATTGATGAATTAGAACACTGGTATTCTAAAAGAAGACCGGTATTAGTAGGTACTATTTCGGTAGAAGTGTCTGAAGTAATCAGCAGATTGTTAAAAAGAAAGGGCATAACACATGAAGTTTTGAATGCAAAGTATCACCAGAAAGAAGCTGAAATTGTTGCTCATGCAGGAGAAGCCGGTGCAATCACAATTGCAACCAATATGGCAGGAAGAGGTACCGATATTAAACTTGGTTCTGAAATAGTTCGATGCTCAAATTGTATTATTAAATGTTTGAATGGATGTGATGAAGCTGGAAAAAATGCTCCAGAAAGTGCTGATAATTGTATTAAAGAAGTTCCATGCGGATTACATATTATAGGAACAGAAAGACATGAAAGCCGTAGAATTGATAAGCAATTACGAGGAAGAAGTGGTAGACAGGGAGATCCTGGCTCATCAAGATTTTATCTTTCCTTAGAAGACGATCTTATGCGAATATTTGGTTCAGACCGAATTGCAAATATTATGTCTAGATTAGGATTAGATGAAGGTGAAGCTATCAAGCATCCATGGATGACAAAAGCTGTTGAAAATGCACAAAAAAGAGTTGAAGGTCATAACTTCGAAATAAGAAAACAGTTGATAAAATATGATGATGTAATGAATCAGCAAAGAGAGGTTATTTACTCATATAGACGGAAAGTGTTAAAGGGGCTCGATCTTAAAGAAGAGATAATGGAGATGATAGCAGATGTTGTTGAAAATAAAGTATATAATTACTTGGGTGATACGCAATATGAAGAAAATTGGCCTATTGAAGAACTGTTTCACTGGTTTAAAAATGAGTTAACACTTAATATAAATATAGAAAGGGATATTCGTAATAGGGATGATTTCGTTGATGAGATTTTTTCTCAATTAAAAAATGCTTATGCACATAAAGAAAAGGGTTTTGAAGATGAGCAAAGAGTTCTCGAAAGATACTCCTTATTAAAGGTCGTTGACTCAGAATGGAAAGAACATTTATATGAAATGGATCGTTTGAGAGAAGGAATCGGACTTCGTGCTTATGCTCAGAAAGATCCTCTAATTGAGTATAAAAAGGAAAGTTATGAACTTTTCTTAGATTTAATTGATACTATAAAAGAGAAAGTTGTAAAAAATGTGTTTACACTTTATCCTGCAACTTATTATCAAGTTCAACAAACTGCAAAAGATATTAAATTGTCGCATTTAGAAAGAAGAGTATTCGGAGGTTCAAAACAAGAAATTTCAAATAATGAACGAATTAAACAAAGACAAATTTCAAATATCTCAAAACCTCAACCTGTTGTTAATGTCCAAAAAGTGAGTAGAAATGATCCCTGTCCCTGTGGAAGTGGTAAGAAATATAAACACTGCTGCGGAAGGAAAGTATAATAAAGAGTATAAGTTATAGGGGAAATAAGGTTATAGGCAAATATGGATTGATGAGTTTAAGTCTTCATGAGCCAGATTGAAATTATCTACCCTTCTGTGTCTCCGCGAAAAAAAATTTTAAAAGGAAAACAAATGTCAAAAAATTTAATGATCGTTGAATCTCCAACTAAATCAAAAACTATCAAGCAATATTTAGGTAAAGATTTTGAAATCCTTGCTTCAATGGGTCATATACGCGATTTGCCTAAAAAGGAATTTGGTATTAATATTGAAAATAATTTCAAACCATACTATGTTCTAAATCCTGATAAAAGGAAAATTGTTAATCAAATCATAAAAAGAGCAAAGGAATCCGAAAAGGTTTTTTTAGCTTCAGATAACGACAGAGAAGGAGAAGCAATTGCCTGGCATATACAGGAAATTCTAAAAAAATCTATTCCTGAAGAACCTATTTTTAGAGTTGTTTTTAACGAGATTACAAGGGATGCAATTCGAGAATCCATAAAATCACCAGTCAAGGTTGATGAAAATAAGGTCAATGCACAACAAACCAGAAGGATTTTAGACCGCATTGTCGGATATAAAGTTAGTCCTGTATTATGGAAAGTAATAGCCCAAAATCTTTCTGCAGGTAGAGTGCAGACAGTTGCATTAAGACTTCTTTGCGAGAGAGAAGAAGAAATTCAAAAATTTGTCCCTCAGGAATATTGGATTATCGATGCAGATTTGAAAAAGGAAACGAAATTTAAAGCAATCTTGAAAAAATTTGAAGATAAATTAATTAAATTAACTAATGAATCAGAAGCTGATGCAATCTTCAATAAACTAGAAAAAGAAAAGTATATTGTCGCAGATATCAAACATGAAAGCAAAACCATCTCACCATTTCCTGCTTATATCACAAGCACTTTACAACAAGAAGCTTCAAGAATATTGGGTTTTTCTACAAAGAAAACAATGAGGATTGCCCAACAACTTTATGAAGGAGTCAATGTTAAGGATAAAAATATTGGTCTTATCTCATATATGAGAACTGATTCTGTGCGCATTTCTGATAAGGCAAATGCTGAATTGAGGAAGTTAATCTTAGAAAGGTATGAGGAGAAATATTCAAATCCATATAAAAGAATTTATAAAAATAAGAATAAAGCTCAAGATGCACATGAAGCAATCCGTCCAACTTCATCCTTCAGAACACCAGAGACACTCAAGGATTATCTATCAAAAGATCCATACAACTTATATCAACTTATCTGGCAGAGATTTGTTGCTACTCAAATGTCGTGTGCAAAAGTTAATATGACTCGTGTTTTAATAAAAGCCGGTGATGGATTATTTGAAGCAAATGGAAGTACTATTGAATTTGATGGATTTATGAAATGTTATCCATATATAACTATTAAATATATCGGCGATAAAATGCCTTTACTTAATGTAATGGATGAAGTCGAATTAATAAAACTCAATAAAAATCAGAATTTCACAAAACCTCCAGCAAGATATACTGAAGCTGCTTTGGTAAAAAAATTAGAATCAGAAGGAATTGGTAGACCAAGCACATACTCACCAATAATTTCAACATTGATAGATAGAAAATATGTCAATCTTGTAAAGAAAAAATTTTATCCTACCGAGTTAGGAATGGAAGTAGAAAAGTTCCTGATAGCCAAATTTTCTGATTTCTTTAATGTATCATTCACTGCAGAAATGGAAAATCGTCTTGATGAAATCGAGAATGGAACTACTAACTGGCTACAAATACTAGAAAATTATTATAAAGATTTTATCAAAATTTTAAAGAATATTGATATTAAAGCAGAAAGAGAAAATCTATCAAAAGAAAGTGATATTAAATGTGAAAAATGCGGTGCTCCAATGATAATCAAATGGGGAAGAAATGGTCAATTTCTAGCTTGCTCTAATTTCCCAAAATGCAAAAATACAAAAAACTTTAAACTAAATGAAAATGGTAAAGTTGAAATTATTGAAGAGGAAAAAACAGATGAAATATGCCCTAAATGTGGGGGAAAACTTGTATTAAAAATCGGAAAATTCGGAAAGTTTTATGCTTGTAGCAACTATCCAAAATGTAAATTTACCAAACCATATTCAACAGGCTTGAAATGCCCTTTATGTGATGGGAATATGCTTGAGAGAAAAAGTAAGAAGGGTAAGACTTTTTATGGATGTTCAAATTATCCAAAATGTAAGTTCATAACTAATTATAAACCAATTAACTTGAAATGTCCTGATTGCGGTGTAGATACTATGTTTGAAAAATCAATAAGTAAAAATGGAATAAAAAAACTCGTCTGTTTGAAATGCAAAAAAGAGTTGATTACATGAAATTCGTTGAACCTTTAGTAGCTGGCATAAAAAGTATTTTATCTCATAAATTGCGTTCAATTCTTACTCTTGCTGGAATTGTTATTGGGGTCGCAGCAGTAACCACTATGTTTTCTTCTGTTAATGCAATGAAACATCTTATTGAGGAAACAATTAGTTCACTTGGATATGATGATGTAATAATTTTATACTCTTCGTTTCCAAGTTCTGAAAAAAGTAAGTTAAAAAAATATACTCCTGACCTTAGATATAGAAATCTAACTTATAAAGATTACGAAGTATTGAGTGAAAATCTAAATAATACTAAACATATCTATCCAAGTATAAATGATGAAAGAATATGTGTTATTAATGGTAAATCAAGTAAGATTAGGTTGAATGGTTTAAACAATCCCTTTTTCAAAAATAAAAATTACATTATTGGAAAAGGAAGAATGTTTAGTATTATCGAACAAAACGAAGGTCAGAATGTGTGTATAATTGGCTCCTCGATAGAGAAAAAATTCTATCCTGAAAATGATGCTATTGGAAAATCTATTTCAATTGGTGATATTAGATTGAAAATTATTGGTGTTCTTCAAGATGAAGGATTAGATGAACCTCGTAAGATTGTAAGAGGTAATATCTGGGAAAGAAAGCGTGATCATGAAAGCTGTTTCCTACCCTCAAAATGTGCTGCAAAATACTTAAGACCAAATATGCGAATTGATAATATCTGGATCAAAGCAGCTGATTCTGAAAAAGTTGGAAGTGTTTATAATCAAGCAAAACAACTCCTTCTTGCTACACATAATATGGCAGACGATATTGAAATTAGGGATATTAGCCAGATAATGCTTGAAGTTAGACAAGAAGTTCAAGGGTTTCTAAAAAATTGGAATATCATATTATTATGCATATCAAGTATTTCTCTTTTCACAGGTGCGATTGGACTTTTCAGCATTTTATTAATTTCTATTAGAGAGAGAATGAAGGAGATTGGTATCAGAAAAAGTATCGGAGCAAAGAATAGAGATATATTTGCACATTTCCTTTTTGAATCTATAACATTAGCTTTTATTGGAGGAATATTTGGTTCTGGATTAGCTTTCATTTTAATCAAATTCATCACATCTAAAATGGAAGTTGCAGTTTCTATCCCAATGTTGGGAATAATAATTGGATTGATATTTGCAATTATTGTAGGACTTATTTCTGGTTTTTATCCAGCTTATAAAGCTTCCAAAATAGATCCTGTAAAAGCAATTTTCTATACAGAATGAAAAAAAATCATTATTATAGATTTATTTACATAATATACAGTTTAAATAACTTCAAAAAGAATAATTTCTCAATGAGGTAGAAGTGATAACAATTTTTTCAACCATCGTGCTTTTAGGTCTCCTTATATTTGTTCATGAACTTGGTCACTTCATAATAGCCCGACTTTGTAAAGTAAAGGTTGAGAAATTCTCATTTGGATTTGGACCTAAACTTATCGGTATTAAAATCGGTGAAACCGAATATCGGATTTCTTTAATTCCTTTGGGTGGATATGTAAAAATGCTAGGTGAAAATCCGGATGAGACTCAAGAAACCTCTCCAGAAAGTTTTAGAAATAAAAAATGGTGGCAGAAGATCTTAATCGCATTTGGCGGTCCTTTTTCCAATTTCCTTTTTGCTATTTTTATCTTAATTTTAACATTTATGATTGGTATTAAAAATTATGATTTAGAACCTATTATAGGAAGAATTGTTTATAATAATAATGAAGAACTCAGAAAATTCCAAACTGGTGACCAAATTTTGGAGATTGATGGCAATGAAATCTCAAGCTGGCTTTCTATTATTAAAACCTGGAAAAATTACGATGAATTACACAATGTTGTTATACAAAGAAATAATCAAATTTTAAACTTATATGTAAAAAATTTTGATTATAAATATTGGTTGGATGATATTAAACCATTTGTATCTGCAAAAATTGGGGAAGTATTATACGGCTTACCTGCTTATCAATCAGGACTAAAAAAAGATGATATGATTATTGCAATAAATGATTTACCAATTTCAGACTGGTATGATATGCAAACAATAATTCGAGAAAATCCTGAAAAACCTTTGAAATTTACTCTTACAAGGAATGACGAAATTATAAACTTGCAAATCACACCTCAAATTAATACTGAATCAGAAGATAGTCACGGAATTATTGGTGTATCACATAAGTTAGATTTAGTATATATTGAAAAGTATAGTTTTATAAATTCAGTGAAATACGGTTTTCTTACTGGAATTTCTATTGTATATAGATATTACAGTGGACTATTCAGACTGTTTAAATATCCAAAATATATTAGTAAGAGCTTTGGTGGTCCAATAATGATTGCCGCATTATCTGGACAGCAAGCAAAAGAGGGTCTATCCACCTTTCTATCATTTATGGCAATGATAAGCATTATACTTATGATTATGAATCTTTTACCAATTCCAATATTAGATGGTGGAATGATCATATTTGCAATATGTGAAGGAATAGCAAGAAAACCTCTTAAAACATCAGTAGAAGCACTATTACAAAGAGTGGGGTTGGCAATAATTCTCACTCTGATGATATTTGCTTTTTATAATGATATATCACGCTTTGTGAATAGACAATTATCAATAATAAAGGGTGATATGCCATCGGTTTTAGAAAAAAGTGAATAAGTTCAAATTTAAAATATTAAAAAAGGACAAGCATTCCTCAGCAAGATATGGAGAGATAATAACTCCGCATGGTAAAATTTCTACACCCGTATTTATTCCAGTCGGAACTTTAGGTGCTGTCAAATCTATGTCTCCAGATGAATTAGAAGAAATTGGATATGAAATAATTTTATCAAATACTTATCACCTTTACTTAAGACCAGGAGATGAATTAATAAAAAAAGCAGGCGGAATTCATAATTTCATAGGTTGGAATAAACCAATATTAACAGACAGCGGTGGTTTTCAGGTTATGAGCTTGCAAAAATTTCGGAAAATAACAGATGATGGTATTGAATTTCAATCTCATATTGACGGGAGCTATCATTTTTTCTCACCTGAAAAAGTTATGAAAATTGAACAGAATTTAGGTGCAGATATCATTATGGTTCTTGACGAATGTGCACCATATCCCTGTACTTATGATTATGCAAAAAAATCTGCTGATTTATCTTTAAAATGGGCAATTAGATGTAAAGAGGAATTTCAGAAAAATAATAGCAATCAAGCATTATTTAGTATTGTTCAAGGAAGTGTTTTTGATGACATTAGAG
>DAOVPZ010000078.1 GCA_030628975.1 Candidatus Cloacimonadota bacterium | reverse complement strand
TATCACTAAAAGAATTTTCAACTGATTTTATGACTCTTTTTCGCAAAAGATCGTAAATCTTTTTACTTTCCTTTTCATCAATATTTAGAGTTTTCTCAATTTCTATATTTTCTGGTTTATTAGATTTTGATGAAGCTGAATCCTGTATCTTCTCATTCTTACTATTCTTCATTTTATTCCTTTTTCCTTTTTTATGATTTTTACAAACTGTCTATGAGAAGAAAATGGCAGATAAGGAATTTCAGAGATAGGAAAAAACTTCGCATCAAGAGCATCGTCACCAGGTTGAAGATTTCCTTCAGTCTGCTCAAAGAAAAATCCAAATGATATAACTATCTTACAAATAGGTGAATCCTGCATAAAGTATCCTAAAGACTTTTTGATGGTTCCCTTTAAACCGGCTTCTTCTTCTAATTCAGTAACAGCACATTCTTCTGGAGTTTGCTCAATTTCTACATACCCACTTGGAAGTGCCCATTTACCTAAAGCTGGCTCAACTCCTCTTTTAACAAGTAATATTTCATTCCTATTATTAACAACAACGCATGCAGATGCAGGAACAGGATTTTCATAATAAGTCCATCCACATTTAGGACATCTCTTTCTTATTTTTTCTTCTTCCTTCTCATCTTGTAAAAGGTTTCCGCATTTGATACAATACTTTGCTTCCTGTGTCGGATTCATAACTACTTCACTCTCTCAAGATATTCTCCAGAACGAGTATCAATTTTTACAATATCACCTTGATTTACAAACATCGGAACATTAACCTTTAAACCTGTTTCCAATAATGCACCTTTGGTAGACCTCGAAACCGTATCGCCCTTTACTCCTGGTTCACATTCTTTTATTTTTAGATTCACAGTTGTGGGTAGTTCAATACTAATTATTTCATCACTAATTGTTAAAACAGCAATTTCAATATTTTCTTTAAAATACAACTTCTTATCTCCTAAGAAATCTTCAGCTATCTCAATTTGCTCGTATGTAACAGGATTCATTATGATATAATTACTTCCATCAAAATAAAGATATTCCATCTTATGTTTTTCAAGACGGATTTCTTCTATTTTTTCACCTGCACGAAATGTATTATCAATCACTGCTCCAGTTTTAACATTTTTGAGTTTGGTTCTTACAAATGCACCACCCTTGCCGGGTTTCACATGTTGGAATTCAATGATTTCATACAAATCATTTTTAAATGTAATTATCATCCCATTTCTGAAATCTCCAGTTGATGCCATAACATAAACTCCATTCTTAGTAAATAATAAATCCTAATAACGAAAATCTAATCAAAACCAAATAAATAAAATCTAAAACATAGAAGAAATTGAGAATTTGTTACCAATATATGTGCAACTTACATTTTTTATATATCATTTCATTGGCTACGGTATAGGAACTTTTAGCATTATCTAAATAATATCATCTTTTTTATTTTAGAAAAGTTTCCAGATTCTACTTTATAGAAATAAATACCTGATGAGACTGCTCTCTCTTCATTATCTTTTCCATTCCAAATGACATTATGTTCACCTGCTTTTAATTTACTTGAAATTAAGGTTTTTACAAGTTCTCCCTTTAGATTATAAATTTTGATTTGAACATCATCATTAACTTTAAGAAAGAATTTTATTTTAGTAGTTGAATTAAATGGATTGGGATAATTCTGATATAATGTAAATTTATCAGGTGAGTTAGGTCCAATATCATCAATTCCCACACCAGACATATTTTGAACATCACCTAACCAAAAATTACTATTTTCATCAATATACAACATTTGATAAGGCTCATAATTCGAAAATGTATAATTTGAGTAACTGTAAAAATTAAAAGCATCAGAACATTGTTCCCAGGATGCACCATTATCAGTAGAACGAAATAGCCAATTCTCGACAATCCATTGGTCATCAATTAGTTTATATAACCAGCCTGAACCATATAAATCAGAACTATTAGGTTCAACTACAATTTTTCCTAGGATTAAGGGCTCCTCCTCCAACATTGTTCCTGTATAAACTAAAGACCATTCATAGGACCCACTTGGCTTTTCATAAACCTGACGATCATACTCTCCTTCTATCTGTATATTACAAAAAAGTCTATCATTGTCATTGACATCAAAATATATCTCATCTGCTAAAATAATGCCATTATACGGAAGATTACTATCTAATGAATTCCAAGTGTTACCATTGTTTGCAGAATAATAGTAACCAGTATTATCCAAAATATACAATATGTCTTCGTTTGAATAATGTAAGTCGTAAAGATTTGTGCCAGGTATTGGTTTTATTGACCAACTTGCTCCACTATTCAATGTTCTTAAAAGTGATGAACCTAAACTAAAAAAGAGCTTAGACTCATCATAAGAAATAGATATTATATTAGAATTTATGTTGGTTGGTAATTCTTCAAAAAATTCCCAATCATCACCAGCATCATAAGAGATAAATAACTTATCATTTAGGACAGTAAATATTTTATTAGGGTTTTGTGGAGAAAAGTCAACAGCAATGGAGTAAGAATAATGCGACCCAATTGGTGGTATAATTGTGTGCCAAGACAGCGTATCTTGTGAGAGTTTATAAATACCATCAATATCATTACATATTGTTACCCCATTGCTTGATGTATTTATCCTTGAATGGTAATGTGATAAAGGTCCAATGCCAATATTTCTCCAATCGTCTGCGGAAAGTGATGACATTGAAACACCACTTTGGTCGCTACCAATCAATATTTTGTTAGTAACATCCACTGTTTTCAAATAGTCATAATCAGCTGAAATTCTTTCCCAAGTTATACCATCATCATTTGAGGAATACAGTCCCTTATCTGTTGCTGCGTAAATAACTCCATTAGCTATACAAAAATCATTTATAACAGAAATATTGTAATTTTCAGGATTTAAATTCAATGCAGACCAACTACTTCCTTCATCAACAGATTTTACAATCATTTCTGTATAAATATATTCTCCCATTAAGCAATATAAGTTATGATTGCTCACTATTAAATTCCCACAGAAATATGGAGAATTACTTATAGAATAAACTTCAGTCCAAGAATTGCCACCATCAGTAGACTTATAAACTATATAATTTACTATAGAATACATTAGTGATGGTGTTAAAACATCATATGCAGTCCAAAAAGCATAGATATCTTGTACTAATTCCCAAGATACCCCACCATTTGTAGTTCTATAAATTCCATTATAATAGTCGGCTGAAAAAACGATATCTGGATTTGTAGGATTAATAGCAATTTGCTTCTGCCAGTACCAGTCATCGCAAGGAATTGGTGATATCTGAAACCAGCTTTCTCCACCATCAATGCTTTTCCATTCCTTTGTATAGATAATGTTTTGATTGCTTGGTGCTATTTCAAAAATGCCACCAGTACCTCCCGCAAAGCAAGCATACCAATTATTTCCATTGTCATCTGTTTTATAAACTGGAGCAAACATAATGCTATCGTTTGTTCTATTTATAATAACTTTACTAATATTTCCTTTTTGTGGACAATTCACTGGGATCCAATCAGTATATGCAATTGCCACTATTAAAAAAAATATTGTTAACAATAATATTTTCTTTTTTATTTGTCTCCTATTTATTATTTAATGTGAGCATTATGGTATTATTGAAAATGCTTGTTGTAATCTTCCATTTTTATATCCAATGCTTTTATTCTTAAAATACTTTATCATAACATCCTTATCTTTTATGGTTAAGTTACTATTAGAGATATAATGGTAAATATCTTCCCATGTAATTCTTAAAAATTTTCTACACTTATTAATTTTTATATGCCTATTAAAGATTTCCTCAATATTTTTTTCTCGTCTTGAAAGCACCAGATTAACAAGATAAAAATCAAGATTTAACTGCTTAGCTATCCAAGAACCAATGAGCCAAAATCTTGATAGTTCGTATTTTTTATTAAGAATAGCCACAGTTTTAAAATCTGAATAAAATACTTTATTCCACAACTTTTCTCCCCCCATAGTATATTTATCTTTAACTCTTTTATTACGAGGAATAGTTTTATTTGTAGCAGTAAACTTTGCCTCAATAAAAAATAGAGTATTATCAGTTTTTATTATAATATCAGGCTCAGAGCCTTTTGAGGGCACCATTTCAAACTCCTCACGTCCTTTAGTGAGCATTTTCCATGTATTTTCTTGAGGCTGGGAGTATGACCAATAAATTACTTCAGATTTCTTCACATTGACTCCAATAACCTCACGTATAAAATCATTTACTAAATTATTTTTCTCTAAAAATCTAAATACATTCAAACTTATAGCATCTTCGCTATTATCCCGTGCCATTCGATACTCACGTTTCACTAGCTTTATTTTGTCAAATAAATCTTTATCATCTGCATCCATCCAAAGTAAATTTTCTGCTTCATTTGAATATTCAAAAGTTGACGGTGATATATAGATGTTGTGCTTTGGGCATTTAAATCTATTTTCTCGTTTGAAAACTTTTCTTTGCCTTATTACTTTTTCATTGCAACCTTTAACAGGACACTCCACTGATTTGTCTGTTATTTTTATCTTATCTTTTAATTCTTCTATATCAAACATTTTTTCAACCTACCTTTCTTTGAATTCTTGAGTTACGACCTCAAAACGCTTTAATAAATTTGGATTTTTATTTAGAATTTATTTAGTCCCCAATTAAGCCCGTTCCTGACGAGGCTCAGGAATTGGGGATAGAAATTCGGATTTAGAAATTTATTCTATACTTCATTTCTATTTTTAATTGCACTTGCTAATGTTTTTGAACTGGTGTATTCAATATCTCCACCAATAGGAAGTCCTGTTGCTAATCTGGTGATTTTAAGATTTTTTCTTTTAAGCTTTGATGTAAGAAACGACATAGTTGTTTCACCATTACTACTTGGATTAAGTGCTAAAATCATTTCAGTAATAATATCTTTACTTATTAGTTTCTCTAATTTCGGGAAACTAATTTGATTTGGTCCAATCCCATCAATAGGAGAAATTAGATTACCAAGGACAAAATATCTCCCTTTATATTCACTTGTTTTCTCAATTAAATATATATCCTGTGTTCTTTCAACAACACATAAAACATTTTTTAATCGAGTTTCATCCTTACAGAATTGGCAAGGACTCTCCTCTGAAAGCATATTGCAATTTTCACATCTTTTAATGGAATTAATAGAATCAGTAATTAAATCCGCAAGATTTAAAGCAGACTGCTTATCACCACTTATTAGATAAAAAGCAAGTCTTTCGGCAGTCTTCTCACCTATGCCTGGAAGTTGCTTTAATCCATCTTTTAACTTCTCTAAATTTCCTTCAAACATTATAAATTTAGTCCTGGAATTTTAATGCCAGTAGTTAAACCGGACATTTCAGACTCAATCATTTCTTTAACCTTTTGTCTGGCTTCTTCAATAGCCGCAACTATCAGGTCTTCCAGCATCTCAACATCATCAGGATTTACAACTTCCTTTTCAATCTTAAGAGAAATCAACTCTTGATTACCGTTCATTGAAACCTTTACCATTCCACCACCAGAAGATGCTTCAACTATCTTATTTGAAAGTTCTTCTTGACTTTCCAAAATCTTTTTCTGCATTTTCTGTGCTTGCTTTAATAGCTCTTGTATACCTTTACTGCCTTGAAACATCTACACTCCTTTATATACACAATTATCTTCTTTATGTGCATAAATAAATCTTTTTCTTATAAATTTTACATAATATGAAAATCTATTTTTATGATGTCAACAATTTGAATCCTATTAATTAAAAATTTATTCTATTTAGGCACTTAAAAAATGAAACTTACCAAAAAGTTGTCATGAATTTTTTCGATTAAATGACAAATATCAAATATCTAATTTCTAATAAAATTTCAAATGACTAAAAATCAAAAAATGGATACTGAAAAATCTTATTTGATACATAGCGGAGTTGTAATGAATTATGAAAGATT
>DAOVPZ010000092.1 GCA_030628975.1 Candidatus Cloacimonadota bacterium | reverse complement strand
TTTATATTGATAGGAAAATCTACATCATAATCAACAAAAAAATGTTCATCATCACAATAAATACTATCGACAACTAATAAAGCATCTCCAATATTTTGAATCTCCATAAACCAACGGGTTATTGCATTGATTCTCACTAAACCGTAATTATGGCTTGTTACTGGTACATAAATACTTGGTCCAGGATTAACTGCATTTCCTGTTAAAGTAATATCTACTTCTGGATGTAATGGGTCATCCGATGAAATTGTAGCAGTGCAGTTTAATTCACCAGATTCCTCAGGCTTATACTTCAAAGGTATTTCTAAATTATTTCCAACTGGAATGGTTTGTGGAAAGCTAAGAGAGCAAGATATATAATCTGATCCAATGCCAGTAAAAGATATACCTGTTATCTCCAAATCTGCTGTTCCAATGTTTTGTGCAGTTGCATTCCAGGTTGAGGAATCTCCAACTGTTATTGTTCCATAATTATGAGTAGTAATTGGAACATAAATTTCAGGTGTTCCTGCACCACCCAGATCAATCTTATAAAGCCAGTCCTGGTCATATCCTTCTCCATTATCACAATACCATAGATAAGTGCCATCGAAAACAATACCTGCGGGATTTGAATGTTCTGAAGCATGTGTTTCTAAAAGAGTTCCATTTGAAGCATTTATTTTATAGAGGGCATTTCCGTAGTAATCCGCCATCCATAAATCACCATGTTCAATGCAAAGATCCCAGGGTTGATCATCAGGTGCGTCAAATTGGGTAATTATTGTACCTAATGTATCAACTTTATAAATAACTGCTTCTGGATCGTAATATGCAGCAACCCAGAAATCTCCATTATCATAAGCAATGCCTGACATATAATGAGTAGGAAGAGCAAATTGATAAAGGATATTTCCCATAAAATCAAGTTGAATAGCATCAGCAGGAGCTGTACCAGTTCCGTGATCTGTTATCCAGAGATATTCTCCATCAAAAGTCATTCCATAACAATCATGTATTGTTGGATTTGTAAAAAGCAATTCGTAATTGCCGTTATCTGGATCTATCCGATAGAATTCATCGCCGTTAGCACCATATATTCCACAATAAAGATATGTGCCATCATAAGCAAGTCCAGAAGCACCTTCTGGTATGGGGTATGTAGCAAGTATTGTCCATTCACGATTATTCATAATAATCTGCTTATTATCCTCATTCTGCATTTTGGTAGAAGCATTTGCAAAAGTCGATGTTAATAAGAAAGATAAAATAAATAATATAATTATTAAATTTTTTTGTTTCATTTTCTTTATCTCCTTTTTTGATTATATTGGAATCCTGTCAAGATGAGACTTTTTTGTAATATACTATTAATTATAAATATAAATTCCATTCATAAAAGTAATCCCTAAATGAATATTGTTCAAGATTATTTATAAATATTTCCTCTATATTTCATATTAAAAACAAAAATTAGAATTTTATCCTTATAGATTTTGTATAAAATCCTGATTTTGCCTATTCTTAATCTATATGTATTTTCAAGGTTTTTCATCTTTTTAACATTTAATGTAGTATCAAAAGGATTTTTTTGCAATAATAACAATTTTAGTCTTATTCGTTGATAAATTTTTTCATCTAGTTTATCTAAGAACTTCATTACTTTCTTTGAGTATTCAATTTCATACATATTATTTGGCTTTACGCATTTTATCATATTCTTTCAAACTAATAGTTTTGCCCTGTTTCAATTCTTCTTCTGCAATTTTGAATTGTTTTAATTCCTCATCAGTTAAATAATCAGGATCATTTTCTTCAACTATTTTAACTGGTTCGACCTTCTGATATCTTTTGATAAGAGTCATAAATTCATCTTTTAATATTCTTATTGTATCCTTTGATTTTGTTATGTGTAAAATAAGCATTTTTTCTCCATTTGTATTTTATTTAATCAAACTTAATATTTTTTAAATAGCTTTAATTAAAATTGTCAAGAAATAATTTCAAAATTATAAGTTTATTAATATAAAAGTATTTGTAATTTCTTACTAAAAAAACTAACAATATTTTTTCTTAACTAATAAAGATAAATTAGAGTAAAGATAGTAAAAAACGGTGTCCACCAAAATAGGCATGAACACCGCTTTGATTTTTCAATTTTTTATTTCCTATTATTAATTTTAGATTTAATACATTCCTCCGCCACCATATCCACCCGGTGGCATTGGTGGCATAGGTTCTTCTTTCTTGGGGACATCAGAAATAATACATTCAGTAGTAAGGAAAAGTCCAGCAATACTGCAAGCATTTTGCACAGCAGAGCGTGTAACTTTGGCAGGGTCAATAACACCATCAGCCATCAAATCAGAGTATTCTCGTTTTGCAGCATTATATCCGAAGTTGGGATTCTTTTCATTTTTTAATCTTTCTACTACAACATCACCTGCAACACCAGCATTTTTAGCAATTTGATATAGGGGCATCTGAAGTGCTAATGTAAGAATATCAGCTCCAATTTTTTCTTCGGGTTCTAATTTGAGTTTACCAATTACTTTTGAAGCTTGTAGTAATGCGACACCACCCCCAACAACTATACCTTCTTCAACAGCAGCTCGAGTAGCCTGAAGTGCATCATCTACACGATGTTTTTTCTCTTTTATCTCAGTTTCAGTTGCAGCTCCGATATTTAAAACTGCCACACCACCAGATAGTTTTGCAAGTCTTTCTTGAAGTTTTTCCTTATCATAATCTGAAGTAGTGTCATCAATCTGTCTTTTAATCTGTTGAATTCTTCCAGAAATATCTTTCTCCTTTCCTTTTCCTTCTCTGATTGTAGTATTCTCTTTATCAACGATAACCTTATGAGCAATTCCAAGGTCGTGCAATTTTGTGTTTTCCAATTTCAAACCAACCTCTTCTGAAATCACAGTTCCACCAGATAGAATTGCAATATCTCTAAGCATTTCTTTTCTTCTATCACCAAATCCAGGTGCTTTAACAGCGCAAATATTAAGAGTTCCTCTTAATTTGTTAACAACAAGTGTTGCAAGAGCTTCACCCTCAATATCTTCTGCAATAATTAACATTGGCTTACCAGTTTGTGACACTTCTTGGAGAATTGGAAGCAAATCTTTCATCACAGAAATCTTCTTATCCAGAAGAAGAATATAAGCATCTTCTAATTCAGAAACCATTTTCTCCGCATCAGTTACAAAATAAGGTGAGATATATCCTCTATCGAACTGCATTCCTTCAACTTTCTCCATATAAGTATTCATAGTTTTGGATTCTTCAACATTGATTACACCTTCATTACCCACTTTTTCCATTGCTTCTGCAATCAGTTTTCCAATCTCAGGATCATTATTCGCAGAAATAGTTGCAATTTGTTCAATCTCTTCTGATGTTTTGGTTGGTTTGCTGATCTTTTTAATTTCATCAACAACAGCTTCAGAAGCTTTTGCCAGACCTCTTTTCATAAACATCGGATTTACACCAGCAGTAACATGTTTGAATCCTTCATTAATGATTGCCTGAGCCAACAATGTAGCAGTTGTAGTTCCATCACCAGCAATATCATGAGTTTTGGTTGCAACTTCCTTAACCATCTGAGCACCCATATTCTCATATTTCCCTTCAAGTTCTATCTCTTTCGCAATAGTTACACCATCATTTGTTATTGTGGGTGAACCAAAGCTTTTCTCAAGAACCACATTTCGTCCTCTTGGACCAAGTGTAATTTTTACAGCATTAGCTAAAATGTCAACACCTTTTCTGAGTTGTTCTCTAGCATCATGCCCAAATTCCAATTGTTTAGCCATTTTACCTCCGACTATTATTAATTATTTTATTAATTTTTATTTTTGCAAAATGAAAATTCTTTCATTTTTGATGTCAACAAAAATTCTAAGTATTCTATTAGAATTTTGAACTTCATCATGTTTTTGGGGAATACCTTTTAATATTTCAATAGCAATTTTATTTTCAACCTCTCTTTGAATCAGGCGTTTTAAAGGTCTTACACCATAATGTTGATCAAATCCATGTTTAGTTAGATATTTTTTAGCTTTATCAGAAATATCAAGTTCGATACCTTGTTGAGATAATCTTTCTTGTAAATCATTAATCTGAATGTTTAAAATCTTTACCAAATCATCTTCAGTTAATGTATGGAAAATTATTATCTCATCAAGACGGTTAAGGAATTCAGGACGAAAATGTGTTTGTAGTGCCTTCATTAAAATTGGTCTGGAAACTTCATCATTGCTATCATCCTTGAAGATCTGTTCAGAAGCAATATTTGAAGTCATAATGATAACAGAGTTTGCGAAATCTACTGTTCTGCCCTGTCCATCAGTAAGTCTGCCATCTTCCATAATTTGAAGAAGTATGTTGAAAACATCAGGATGAGCCTTCTCAATTTCATCAAATAAAATTACACTATATGGTTTTCTTCGAACAGCTTCAGTTAGCTGTCCACCTTCTTCATATCCCACATATCCGGGAGGAGCACCAACAAGTTTTGAAACTGTATGTCTTTCCATAAATTCAGACATATCAATTCTAACCATTGCTTTTTCAGAATTGAACAGGAATTTTGAAAGTGTTTTTGCTAATTCAGTTTTACCAACACCAGTTGGACCAAGAAACATAAAAGTTCCAATCGGTCTGTGTTCCGGACTAATTCCAGCCCGATTCCTTCGAATAGCATTTGCGATTGCATTTATAGCTTCATCCTGCCCTACAACACGCTTGTGCAACTCATCTTCCATTCGCAAAAGCTTGCTGGTTTCACTCTCGAGCATTTTTGAAATAGGTATATGAGTCCATTTAGAAACAATCTCAGCTATATCATTTTCATCGATCTCTTCTTTTAAAATTCGAGTATCTTTTTGAAGGTTTTCCAACTTTTTATTCATCTTTTTTAGTTCATCAGATAGTTCTCGTAATTTTCCATATTTCAATTCTGCCGCTCTTGTAAGATTACCTTCTCTCTCTGCTTTTTGCATCTCAATCTTTGTTGTATCAATTTGTTTTTTTATTTCTCCAATTTTACTGATCAGCTCCTTTTCTAAATTCCAATGAGTTCTAATATGATTTGCCTTTTCTTTCAAATCAGATAATTTCTTTTTAATCTCTTCCTGTCTTGTTTTTGATTTCGCATCCTTTTCTTTACGAAGCGAATGATTTTCAATTTCAAGTTGACGGATTTTTCTTTCAAGCTCGTCTAATTCTTCTGGTAGGCTGTCAATTTGTAAACGGATATGAGCACAAGCTTCATCAATCAAGTCAATTGCTTTGTCCGGCAGAAAACGGTCTGTAATGTATCTTTCAGA
>DAOVPZ010000040.1 GCA_030628975.1 Candidatus Cloacimonadota bacterium | reverse complement strand
TAATCATGTCCACAACCCTGGGAAACTCCTTTTGCGACATAGTTATCATTCCCAAAGTAATCAATCAATGCACCAAAAGCAAGATGAACTCCAGAACCCTGTGCATATTGATAAGATACATAATGGTCATGTCCTTCTTTGTCAATAAGTCCACCTAATGCATACCAATACGCAACTCCTTGACCATAAATATCTGAAAAGTAATTATCATTTCCTTTTTTATCAGCCAGGATGCCAATTCCTCCAGAATAATATGGTCTCATACCATATCCAAATCCTTGCGAAAGACTTTCAAAATGCTCGTCATAGCGAAGTATATCAACATATTTTTGTGTTACAAGATAGTTGTCATTTCCAGAATTGTCTATAAGACCTCCAAAACCCCAGCAGAAACCAAAACCCTGTCCATAGAGACAGCATTCATAGGAATCATTTCCATCATTATCGAGCAAAAGCCCGATTCCATAAGCTCCACCACCTTGTACCATATTCTCTGCGAAGTATTTGTCATCACCTTGTTTGTCAGATAAAATTCCTATTCCAAAATAACCGATTCCTTGTGAATAATTTTTTGCTGAATATAAATCATCACCTTTATAATCAATCAAAAAATTTAATCCAAAGTAACCGGCACCAAGGCAGAAATCCTCTCCAGTGTAAATATCATCTCCTGAATAATCTAATATTACTCGAAAATTGCTAATCTGAGAAAGTTTGTATATATCGTTATCCGAATAATCTATAATAAAAATGTAGTCTTCGCTCCGTCGCCATAGCTTTGAAGCGTCGGCAACAAGATTTGATTCGTTTGAAGGATTTATTGCAATTTTTCCAAATTTGGTTTCAAATTCAATTTCATCATTAAAAAATAAAGAATCTTTTGCATGAAAAACCAAACTATCTATTTCAGAAATAAGTTGAGAAGTTAAGAGTGCTCCTTTAATCAAACTTTTTCTTTCTAATTTTGATGCAATTTTTCCGAATTTTTTGTTAGTCTCTCTGGCTTCCATTTCTGCATCTTTAAGTTCTTTAAGAGTTTTATCTTGAATATCTTCAGGTTGTAAAAAATAATTTTTTGTATATTCTCTGAGAAATTTCATTTCCTCTTCTGAAAATTTGGAAAATGCTAAATTGATATTGGTTATAATCTCAGGAAGTTCTTTTAATATTTCAGCTAAAATCTTTTTATTAATAGGATGAAGTTCTTCGAATGAAATTTCAAATTGATGTTCTTTAGAGGGGAAAATGCTATCAATTATTATTTCAATATCCAAAAGTTTTGAATCAAAATAGATGAGAGAATCGAGATTATTCATATTTTGAAAATGATATTCAGCAATTGAATCGCAAACACTAAAGGTAGATAAAGGTTTTTTGAATAATTGATTTATTAAAGAGAGTCGGAATGTATCAGCTTGTGTAAGATTAAAATTAAAGGTAACATCATTTCTGGTCATTTTGATTTTGGATAAAGCGGAATCGATGTGTGTTTCTTGTAAGATATCTAATGGATGGAAATCATTAGCAACCAGAAAATTCATTAAGAAAGAAGTTAGAACTATTAAAAATATTTTTTTCATCTCAACTCCTTATTGGCAGTTAAATAATGATATTTGAGGAATTTATGTCAAAGTTTTAGAAAGAATTCTTACATAAAAATAATTCTAATTATCAGAAATTCTTGACGCCTTTTATATAATTTTTATATATAGCATCAATAAAAAAGGAACTGCGAGTTTCTACCTTATGGCGCCAAGAGCTGCTAATAAGGTCAAATAAAAAAATTATAAAAGAAGTGAGCGGCAGTTGCTCACTTTTTTAATGGAGGTATGGAATAGCTATAAGTAGAAAAACTACAAGATGGCAAAAGCCCGAAAGAAATAAGAACAGAAAGAGAATCAATAATCAGATTAGAGTTTCCAAAGTTCGGCTGATTGGTCCAGAAAAGGAAGCATTTGGTATTGTATCTCTTAAAGTTGCATTAGATAAGGCAAATGATTTTGATTTAGACTTAGTTGAAATTGCACCAAATGCCAATCCACCTGTTTGTAAGATTATAAATTACAGTAAGTTTTTATTTGATGAGTCAAAGAAAGCCAAAGAAGCAAAAAAGAAACAACAATCTGTGCATTTAAAAGAGGTAAAATTCCGTCCAAGAACTGATGAACACGATTATAATTTTAAGTTAAGTCATATTAAGAATTTCTTGGAAAAGAATAATAAAGTAAAAATAACAATTCAATTTCGAGGTAGGGAAATGGCTCACAAGGAACTGGGCTATAATTTACTTGAAAGATTGCAAAAAGATTTAGAAGAATTTGGTTCTTTTGAAAGCACTCCAAAGATGGAAGGAAGGTTTTTAATTACTTTTGTAACTACAAAAAAGAAATCATAACAGAAGTTATCTATATCTGATTATTTTCTTTCATTCAACTGTTAGAATAAAAATTTATAAAATTAAGTCTCAATAATTTTTTTAGGAGTATAAATGCCAAAAATTAAAACAAGAAAATCCGCTGCTAAAAGGTTTAGTAAAACTGGAAGTGGTAAAATAAAAAGGAATAAGGCTTATCGGGGTCATTTTATGACCAAAAAATCACCAAAACAGAAAGCTAATCTCAGAAAAAAAGGATATGTTTCATCCGCTGATGAGAAAAGAGTAAAAAGTATGTTAGCATCTTAAATATTATAGAACTCTAAATTCTAAAATAATTTATCATGAATGAAATAAAAAAAGAAAAACGATTTGACTTGCAAGAACATACATTATCCCGATTTTTATCGTGACTAATAAGGAATAGGAATTTTGTTTAGAAAATATCAAAAATCCCACTATATCGGGACAAAGGAGAGTATTTATTGGTTGAAATTAATTGAAACAGGAAAAAGATCTATAACAGAAGAGCAAAAATTTCTTATAAACGAAGGTGCTCAATTAATGAAAATATTTGGTTCTATTATAGCAAAAACAAAACAATGATAAATGATAAGATTATTCAGAAGATTTATCATTTTAAATTTATTTTTTGTATTTTAATATTATTTAGTTTTTAGAAATTAGAATTTAGGATTTATTAAGGAGTAGTCATGTCAAGAGTAACAAATCAAGTGGCATCTAGAAAAAGAAGAAAGAAGATTTTAAAGCATGCAAAGGGATATAGAGGGGGTCGTAAACTTTATCGTGCAGCTCAAGAGGCAGTTGAAAAAGGCTGGCAATATGCATATCGTGATCGTAGAACTAGAAGAAGAAATTTTAGAAGGCTGTGGATAATTAGAATCAATGCTGCTGTTCGTGAATATGGATTAAGCTATAGTCAGTTTATCTGTGGATTAAAAGAATTAAAAATTGACTTAAATAGAAAAATGCTTTCAGAAATGGCAATCAACAATCCAAAGACCTTTGAATCAATTATAAAATCTGTTAAAAAGAAACTGGAAAAAGATTAGATTCAATGAAAGAAGAAATTCAGACTTTAAGACAGAAAGCTCTTGAAGAGATTCCAATTTGTAAAAATTTAAAGGAGCTTGAAAGCTTGAGAATAAAATTCTTAGGCAGAAAAAGCAAACTGTCTTCCTTATTGGGTCAGATAGGACAGCTTTCAAAAGAGCAGCGACCCATAATTGGTGATTTATTAAACCAAACAAAAAGAGAAATTGAAAATCAAATTTCAGAAAGGAAAGATGCTCTTTTATTAGAAACACAAAAGAAAAAAATAGTCAAACAAGAATTAGATATCTCCTTTCCCGGCAGACCAATAGAGATTGGTGCAAAACATCCTTTATTTAAGATTTGGGAAGAAATTGAAGATATTTTTATAAGTCTTGGTTTTGAAATTGCAGAAGGACCAGAAATTGAAACCGAGTATTATAATTTTGATGCATTAAACACACCAGAATGGCATCCAGCAAGAAATCTCAGTGACACCTTTTATCTAAAAAATGGAATGTTGCTCCGCACCGAAACCTCACCAGTGCAAATTCGGGTAATGGAGAAATATAAGCCGCCTATTCGGATAATAGCACCTGGAAGATGCTATCGTAATGATAAGCCTGATGCCTCACACTCGCCTGTTTTTCACCAATTTGAAGCATTAGTCGTTGATGTTGGTATTACATTTGCTGATTTGAAGGGCACTCTGGATTCTTTTGTTAAAAGACTTTTTGGTGACAAAACACATTCCCGTTTCAGACCTCACTTCTTTCCTTTTACAGAACCAAGTGCTGAGATTGATATTTTGTGTATAAATTGTAATGGTAAAGGTTGTAAATTGTGTAAAAACACTGGTTGGCTAGAAATGGGAGGTGCAGGAATGGTCGATCCTGAGGTGCTCAAACAAGTAAATTATGATTCTGAGAAATATACTGGTTTTGCATTCGGTTTAGGAATTGATCGTATAACAATGCTGCGTTATGGAATTCATGATATAAGGATATTATTTAAAAATGATTTAAGATTTTTACAACAATTTGTATAGTCTGCCATAGAAGTATAGAGGAAAAATTGTTTTACCACTGAATTTCACGGATTCACCCTGTTAGATATGAAATTATCTCACGGGTAAACACAGATTTTTGATATTATGTTTTAAATTATTTTTTTTGCTTTGAATGTATTCGTGTGAAAATTTAAAAAATTATGAAGATAAGTTATAATTGGCTTAAGGAATTTGTCCCAATCGATCTTCCAATTGAAGAATTTTGTCAGAAACTTACAATGTATGGGATTGAAGTTGAGAACATTATTCATTTTGGTGATGAATATGAAAACATAGTTGTTGGTAAAATTGTTTCTGTAAAACCGCATCCAAAATCAGACCATTTATCAGTTTGTCTCGTAGATGTCGGGGAAAATAAACCTCTTTCTGTTATTTGTGGTGCTCCAAATGTAAAGGAAAATCAAAATGTACCTCTTGCGAAAATCGGAGCAATGCTAGGAGATTTTAAGATAAAAAAAGCTAAACTTCGCGGAATTGAATCTTATGGTGTGATATGTTCAGAAAAAGAATTAGGTATTTCTGATGATCATTCTGGTATAATGGTTTTAGAGGGTGAGTATAATGCAGGCACCCCTTTTGCGGAAGTTTTGAAAATTGATGACTATGTTATTGATGTAGAAATTACTCCCAATAGACCTGATCTTTTGGGTATGATTGGAATTGCTCGCGAGGTAGCAGTTATGCTGGATACAAAATATACTACTCCTAAAATAGAATTTAATCCTGATATGTCGGGAAAACAATTAACTTCAGAGTTATTATCAGTAGAAATTGATGATCCAGAACTTTGTCCTCGTTACTGCGGTCGTTTAATTAAAAATATAACTGTCAAACCTTCTCCCGGATGGGTTCAAACAAGACTTAAAGCTGTAGGATTGCGACCTATAAACAATATTGTAGATATAACAAATTATATCTTAATGGAGTATGGTCATCCTTTGCATGCATTTGATTATGAAAATATTTCTGAAAATAAAATTATTGTCCGAAGAGCAAAAGATGGTGAGAAGATAGAACTTCTTGATGAACAGATTTATACTTTATCTTCTCAAAACCTGGTTATTGCTGATAATGAAAAGCCAGTTGCATTAGCTGGGATTATGGGTGGAGTGAACAGCAGTATTCTTTCAACAACCAAAGATATAGTTTTGGAATGTGCATGTTTTAATCCAAAAAATATTAGAGCAACCTCTCTCTCTCTCAATCTGGAATCTGATTCTTCATACAGATTTGAAAGAGGAATGGACCCAAACAGATTAGAAGAAGTAATTGATCGTACAGCACAACTAATTCAACTAACAGCTGGTGGAGAAATATGTAAAGGTATTGTTGATGTTTATCCTAAAAAAATTTTACCCAAAAAGGTTTTTCTTCGCACTCAAAGAGTAAATCATATTTTAGATACAAAACTGCAACCCTATACAATAAAATCATACTTACTAAAATTTGAATTTACAATTTTTGAAAAAGGTGAGAATTTTGAAGTTACCATTCCTACATTCCGACCAGATTTAGAACGCGAGATAGATATTATTGAAGAAATTGCCAGATGTTATGGTTATAAAAATATTCATTCTAAATTTTCATTGCCACGGATTGAAGATAGACAAAAAAGGGAAACTATAAGAAAAATACGCAGTCATCTTGTTAATTTAGGATTTTTTGAAGTCTGTAACCTCAGTTTTGCAAGTCCTGATGTATTTGATAAACTTAATCTGCCAAAAGATGATTATCGAAGAAATATAATTGAATTAGCAAATCCTTTAGGTGAACAATTTTCCATCTTGCGAACAACTTTAATACCAGATCTTTTCAGCAATGTGGCATTAAACTTATCACATAAACTTGAACATTTTAAGTTATTTGAACTAAATAATGTTTATTTTAAAAATGAAAACAATTTGCCCTCTGAACAGGTTTCATTAACTGGTGTTATAGTGGGAGACTTTGTTCCAAAATATTGGAATTCTAAATCTCAATTGTCATCTTTCTTTGATGTAAAAGGTATTTTAGAATCACTTTTTAAAATTTTACATTGTACACATTATATTAGCTTCAAAAAGTCTGATGAACCTTTTTACATAACAGGACAGAGCTCTGATGTACTTCTTAATGATGTAAAAATAGGTTCATATGGAATTTTGAAAAAGGATGTTTTATCTAATTTTGAGATTAAAGCTCATGCAATCATATTTGATATCAATGTTTCAACATTACTTAGTCATATTCCACATGAGGAAATATATTATAAAGAAGTGATAAAATTTCCTCCTGTGCTTCGGGATATTGCAATTATTGTTCCTCAAGGAATCTCTGTTGCAGAAATTGAAACTACTATCAACTCATTTAATCCAGAAATCATAAAAAATGTTTCATTATTTGATGTATATAAAGGTTCTCAGATTAGAGAAAATCATCGCAGTCTGGCTTTTAGCATCACTTTCCAATCAGACAAGTCAACATTAACTGATAAATATATTGATAAATTATTTGACAAGATTGTTAAAAAATTATTAAAAAAGTATAAAATTGAATTAAGGCATAGATAATGAATATCTCTTTACTTGATAAGATTGAGAAGAAGATTGAAAATCTAATTTCAGAATATAAAATTTTAAAAGACAAATATAAAGGTGTGTTAAAAGAAAAAGATGAATTAAATAATAAATATAAAGACCTGTTCTTAAAAAGAGATAAATCAGAAAGTCGTATCGGAGAACTTGAGCAAGAATTGCAATATTATAAAGAACAGGTTTCTGAGCTAAATAACAAAATAGCACAAAAAGAAGAAAAATTAAAAAGTTATATCGAACAGGCTGAGGCAGTAGATAATAAGGTTGACTTATTGCTTACTGCAATTGATAATGTTCTTGAAGAAAAAGTTCAGGGAAATATAAACCAATAACAAAAATATATGAATAGTATTTCAGTAAATATTTTTGGTGATGAGTATTCTATAACAGGTGATATTGAACCAACTGATATTAAAAAATATGCAGAATATCTTGATGAAAAATTAACAGAATTATCTATCGATACTGACATTGAATCTAAGTATAAATTGTCAATATTATGCGGTTTAAATATAATTGAAGAGATGTTTACCCAAAAGAATCAATTTTCTGAAGTTGAAAAATATTTGAAAAGGATATCTAATCTTTTAGATTCATTTTCTGAAAGATAAATATTAATCTGTCTGACCGTTATTTAACAGTCGTAAAAAGCAGATTGATAATTATATATATTTCGTTCTTTGCCATAAGGCCTGTCCTGTTCGTGATAATAATATTGTTTTGTGCTAAACTTGAACTATAGGGTGTTCGATTAGGTATGGCGTGAATGCCTTCACTGCAGTTGGACTCATAAAGTATCTATAGAATCCCATGCTTTGATTCACAGTTCAAACAAGTTGTTACACGGCAAGAACAGGTCTTTTTTATGGAAAGGATGAAAGATGACACAATTTCTCATTACTGCACTTGCTGTTTTAGCAGGATTATTTTTAGGATGGATTTCCTTCCGTATTTTAACAAATAAAAAAGTCAAAACAGCAAAAGAACTTTCTCAAAAAATTAAAGATGAAGCCACTTCTGAAGCAAAAGTCATAAAAAAGGAAGCAGCATTAGAAGCAAAAGAAGAGTGGTATGCTCGTAAATCAAGCCTGGAAAAAGAGATTGAAAAAAGAAAAAGAGAATTGCACACACTTGAGAATAAATATAATCAAAGAATTAGTAATATTGAAGAACGTTTAGCAAAGCTTGATAGGAGAGAACAATCGGTTTCTGATAGAGAAAAACATGTTAATCAAAGACAAAACCAGCTAAAGAGTCAAGAACAGAGATTACAGAAACTAATAGACGAGCAGACTAAGAAATTAATGGAAGTTGCCCAGATGACAAAGGAGAAAGCCATTGAACAGCTCCTTGAACAATTTGAAG
>DAOVPZ010000129.1 GCA_030628975.1 Candidatus Cloacimonadota bacterium | reverse complement strand
TATAAAGACACTATTATTGACAAGGCTTTTTATGCTGATTTTATAATAGAAAATAAAATAATTCTTGAAATAAAAACAGTTAGAAATATTGAAGATATTCACATTGCTCAATTACTAAATTACCTGAAAGCAAGTGGTATAAGGTTAGGTTATATAATCAATTTTGCTAAACTTAGATTAGAGTGGAAAAGACTAATTTACTAATCTTTTAAATATACCACCGATAGCAGCTTTTTATATAAATATATTTAGTTACTATTTGTATTATTCCATCAGTGTTCATCGGTGTTCTCGGTGGTTATATCTTATTTGTGGCTAAAACCCTTTCATTATACATCCATATCCCGTTCTGTATAAAAAAATGCAACTATTGCAACTTCTACTCAATCCCTTATAAATCCAAATTAGTAAATAAATACATAACATATTTGAAAAAAGAGATAGAGCTCTTTTCCCCCGATCAGAATTACACTATTAAAACGATCTACTTAGGTGGTGGCACTCCATCTTTACTCTCATTTACTCATTTGTTTAAGATTATAACTGCAATAAAAAATAAATATGTTATATCAGAAAATCCTGAAGTTACTTTAGAAGCCAATCCAATAAATGTAAACAAAACTGCAGTTAAAAACTGGAAAGTATGCGGTATTAATCGCATTAGTCTTGGAGTACAGTCTTTCAATAATTCAGAATTAAAAATCTTAGGGAGACTGCATTCTGAAAATGAAATATATCCTGTGGTAGAAATTATCAAAGAATACTGTACTGAGAATATTTCTTTAGATCTAATGTATGGGATTCCATTTCAAACTAAAGAAACATGGAGATTATCATTAAAAAAAGCAGTAAGTCTTCAACCCAAACACATTTCATCATACTGTTTATCAATTGAAAAAGGAACCTATCTAGCAGATAAGCGAAATGAATATACCTTTCCAGATGAGAATATGCAAAGTGACATGTATTATCAGATGATTGAATATCTTGCTGAAAACAATTTTTATCAATATGAGATCTCAAACTTTTCACATATAGGTTTTGAATCAAAACACAATTTGGCATACTGGAATGGTGAAGAATATATTGGTTTTGGACCTGCTTCTCATTCTTTTTATAATATGAAAAGAGTAAACAATTATTCTGAGATAAATAAATATTTTGAATGCCTGGATAATCAAGAATTGCCAATTGAAAATTCAAAAGAAATCTCAATAAGAGAATTTATTTCTGATAAAATAGTTCTGGGTCTAAGACTAAATCAAGGAATCTCATTATCAGAATTCAAAGAAAAATATAATTTTGATATAACTAAAGAGTATGAACAAATTACAAAAAAATTTTTATCCTCTGGATATTTGACAATCCAAAATGATAGACTGAAATTGACATCAAAAGCATTATTTGTCTCTAATTCAATTTTAAGTGAATTTGTATAAAAAGAAGTTAATATGCCACAAAAACACACAAAATTAGAAATACTATATTTTTTGTGTAATTTTCGTGTCCCCAATTTAATTGGGGATTCGTGGCTAAAGAAAAGAAAGAAGATATGAAAAAAGTTCTAATTTTTACTTTTGCCTTTTGCCTTTTATCTTTTACCTTTCTGTTTGCAGACATTCTCATTCCAATGGATTTATCTCAAACCGACCATCTTAAAGCATATGGAATAACTTATTATGCATTAGAAGAGGGGTTAGACTCAAAGTGGTTACTAAATTATCGTGGAGGTTCATTCCTAATTCCTGATGATCCGGATATTGAAGACATTTGCAGGATTCGGGGAGTATATTATGAAAATGTATCTCCAGTAGATATTATCCAAATTGAACAAATTATTCAGAAATCCAATATGGATATCATCTATTTAGAAAAAGCACCTAATATTGCTATCTATACACTACCCGAAAGTATCGCTGGTAAAGTTACAGGTTTTGCTGGAGAGCCCTGGGATGATGCTGTTACATTAGCTCTTACTTATGCAGAAATCCCTTATGAAACTATGTGGGATTTGGAAGTTTTACAAGGTCAGCTGGAAGAATATGACTGGCTTCACCTCCATCATGAAGATTTTACAGGACAGTACGGAAAGTTTTATGCAAGTTACCGGAATGCTGATTGGTATAAAGAGATAGTTCGAATTGACGAAGAAATGGCATTTAAGCTTGGATTCAGGAAGGTCTGGCAACTTAAACATGCTGTTGTAGAAATGATTAGAGAATATGTAAGAAATGGCGGATTTCTATTTGCAATGTGTGCTGCTACAGATACTTATGATATTGCGCTTGCTGCAAAAGATGTAGATATTTGTGATGTGCCTTTTGATGGTGACCCAATGGATACTCGAGCAGAACAAAAATTAGATTTCAGCAGAACATTCGCTTTTACTGATTTTACACTTATAAAGAATCCTTATGAATATGAATTCTCAAGTATAGATGCCAGTAATTATGCACAACTTCGCGGACCAGAAGCAGATTATTTTACACTCTTCCTTTTCTCTGCCAAATATGACCCAGTGCCTACAATGCTTACACAATGCCATGTGAATGTTGTCAATGGCTTTCTTGGGCAAACAACATCATATCATAAGCAATATATTAAAAGAAGTGTAATTACTTTAGGAGAAGTTGAAGGAGCTAATGAAGTAAAATATTTGCATGGAAACTTTGGTAGAGGAACCTTTACCTTCTATGGAGGACACGACCCGGAAGATTACCGGCACAGGATTGGTGACCCACCTACTCATTTAGAATTATATAAAAATTCACCAGGATATAGATTGATTTTAAATAATATTTTGTTTCCTGCAGCGAAGAAGAAAAAATTGAAAACCTAATGTTATTATTTCTTTTTCAGGATCCCCTTTGATTGTTTAATAATTAAAATTATTTTTTCAAAGATATATTTATCTATAAATGAGATATATTTCTGTTAAACAAGAAAACTGAACATTTGATATAAAATGTTGATTTACTAATAAATTTCACTATCAATAATCTGCTTGTTTTCTATACAGAAAAAGACGATAAGATTTATAAATTTGGAAATTTTCAGCATTCCGTTCACCACTAAAATATTTTCTTTTGATCTTTTTAATTTTCTTTCTATATTTCCATTGTATTAACTTTGTCAGTAAAGGATAATTAGTACTCAGAAAATTGGAACACAAATTTACTATTGGAAGTCCAACATTTGTAAGAAAATCATTTACAAGCTTTAAATTCAAGGCTGTTTCTTTTGTAATATCAATATCTTTAACAAGTTCAAAAGGGTATCTGGATATAAGGTCATAAAATTTTGTTAATCTATGACCTCCACCCATAACACTTTTTCCTTTAGCATCGGTCTTGAAAAAGTCACATATAAGTAAATAACCATTGTTATTTAAAAATTTCAGTGAGTTCTCCAGTGCCGTTACCAAATTTATATATTGAAAACTCTCGCAAAATAAAATTACATCATATCGATTATCTGTGTTTAAGTTTTCATAATTACTTTCAAAAATATGACTCTTATCGCCTAATATATCCCGTGCATGTTTAGTAAGTAATGGGCTTGGGGAGACACAATCCACATTGTATCCCATATTTATTAATTTTAATGCAAAATTACCAACACCAGATCCAACATCCAAAAGGGTTTTTGCTCCTTCAGGAATATGCGATATTACGAAATCTGAATAATTCTCTTGTGCCTCAGGTAAATTATGAATATCTAATTTAAGATCATTTGTCCAATATCCATAATGGAGATGTTCAGTTCTAAAAAAGTATTTTCCAAGCATCAAGCCAATATCCAAACCAATCTCTTTTGAATCTAATTTCTTTTTATTTTTCATAAATGTTTCTCCTAACTCTATTAACTCATTTTATGAAGCCTTTTATTAATTAATTCAAGTTTCGCACTTGGTAACCCTATTCCCTCTGTAACACGGAACTCTGTTCC
>DAOVPZ010000143.1 GCA_030628975.1 Candidatus Cloacimonadota bacterium | reverse complement strand
GAATAAATTACTGTAATAGAGTCTTGATAACCTAAATAAATTTCGTGCGGAGTATCATTCCAGAGAATACAGTTTATTAAACAAGGGCTAGCATTTTGACAAAAAATCCCACCACCAATTAAAGATATATTTTCACTAATAGTAACATTAACTACATTAGGGTTAGAATTATCGTAACATAGAATTCCACCTCCAAAGTCATCAGCACTATTACGACTAATAATAACATTTTTTAAATCAGGACTGGAATATTTGCCACAATAAATACCACCACCACTCCCACCAATTTCACTAGAAGAAGTATTGTTTATTATTTTAACATTAGTTATACTTGGGCTGGAATGATCCCAACAAAGAATACCGCCACCATCTCTAACAAAACCATTCTTAATAGTCATATTATCTATGAAAAAATAATTATCACTATAACAACATTAAAATACGACTCTTTTCTTCACCATCTAAGATAGTAGAAGATACATCTTCTCCCTGTAAAGAAACATAATTTCTGCAATTTAATGAGAATCTTTCTCCGGTTTGAGAAGGTGAGTAAATTCCATTTGCTAAATGGATTATATTGGGATTTAAACTATCAGCATAAATTTTTATTAATGCCCAGGATATTGTAAGTAAAGGGTTATCAGGAGATAATCCACTATTATCATCAGAACCATCAGGACTAACATACAGGTCATTATTAACCTGCTCTACTTTACTATGAAGAATATCAAAGGTAAAATTATCAATTGGATATGCAAAATTCTGGTCAGGTTCTAAAATTGTAAAAGTATCAACAATTACATTAATAGGTGGACAGTTGAAAGCATATAAATCATTACCAATACCTGCATAGTTTAAGAATATATTACAACGATTATCTGGATCAAAATTAATGGAAGAATTTCCAGTACAATAAATTCCACCGCCCGAATTATTAGCAAAATTACCGGTAATAGTAACATTGCTTAAACTCATATTAGCATCATTACAATAAATTCCACCGCCGGGAGTATTTCCTTTTATTATTACATTTTCTAAAATAGGACTTGAATCAAAACAGGTTATTCCTCTCCCAGTATTTCTTATTATACTAACATTAACTAAATGTGGATTTGAATTATTAATACAATATAACCCGCCAGTATTACCTGTGATAGTTACATTTTTGATACTCGGGCTTGAATTATCATGACAATAAATCCCACGAGTAATATTTTGGGTTATTAAACAATTTTTTATCAAGTGAGAAGATGAATTAAAAAAATAAATGGCACCACAGATTCCTGAAATATTAACATACTTTAATTTACAATATACAACTTTTGAACTATCCTGTACACTTGAATTTGAATGATGAAATTTCAATCCATGCCAGCCTGTGGTAGTATCTTGAGCAGTAAAATTAATTGTATCAGTTTCAGTTCCTTCTGCTAATAACCTACCATAAATATAAAATCTGTAATGCCCAGAAAAAAGCACCTGCACTCCCGGTTCAATTATTAATGTGTTATCTACTAGAATATTTATGTGTCCATCAATGATATATGGACTATTGGGAAATGTCCAGATGCCGCTTACTTCTCCGGCAGGAATATGTGTCTCAGCAAAAGAAATTGTAGAAATAAGTAATAAACTAAATATTATAATTATTTTTTTCATTGTTTTTCCCCTTATTTTGTTATAATATTAAGCGTCAATACGCTTGTCCGCCTTTGGTGGGGTTGACGCACTCCATATTTTGTAGCCTATCTATTTTTTTAATTTTTCTTCAATTATACTTCTTATTTTTCTGAGAGCAATACCTCTATGGCTGATTTTATTCTTTTCATCAGAGGATAATTCTGCAAAGGTTTTATTTAAATTATCACAATAAAAAATTGAGTCATAACCAAAACCATTTTCACCTTTTTCTTCAAATCCAATATAACCTTTACATTCACCATTAACTACAAATTTTCTTCCTTTTTTGTCAATAAAGACAATAACTGTTTTAAAAGCTGCTGTCCGTTTTTCTTTTGGAATGTCCTTTAACATATAGAGAAGTTTTTCTCTGTTTTGTTTGTATGTTACATTTTCACCTGCAAATCTTGAGCTATATACGCCTGGTTTGCCATTTAAGACATCAACAAATAAACCAGTATCATCAGCCAAAGCAGGAAGTTTGAATTTTTTCCAGATGATTCGAGCTTTTTTCTCAGCATTACCTTCTAATGTTAGTTGATCTTCAATTGTATCCGGAAAAGATTCAAAATCTCTGAATGTTAAAATGTCTATATGTGAGTCTTGTAAAAGTGATTTTATCTCTTGTATTTTATCTTTGTTTTTTGAAGCAAGCACTAATTTCATTGGAAAATCCCCTTATTCATTTTGCCACAGAGGCACTGAGAACACAGAGGTAATTTTCTATATTTTTATACTGTTCCAGCAATTGCAACCGAAACTTATTTATTTCTTTTGCTAATCCAACGAGTAATCTTACCAATTATCCTATTTGATAAAAATTCGTTCCCAAGTTTTATTATAGACTGGATTTTTTCTAAGACTTCTCCCTCTCCACTCCAATGCTTTTGTAAAATTTTCTTTTCAGTCCTTACAAAGATGGTGTCCAAACCAATTGCAATCAAAACCAAATCATCCATAAAACCAATTACAGGTATAAAATCAGGAATCAAATCAATAGGAAGCAACACATATACAATAATCGCTCCAATGAATAACTTCTTTTCTTTGGGGATATCTTTGTCCAGCATTAACCTCCAGAGAAGCACAAAAAAATCTGGAATGAGGAAGATATATTCTACAATATTTTTATATTTATCACTAAAAGAATATTTAACTGATTTTATGACTCTTTTTCGCAAAATATCGTAATTTTTTTTACTTTCCTTTTCATCAATATTTAGAGTTTTCTCAATTTCTATATTTTCTGGCTTATTGGATTTTGATGAAGCTGAATCCTGTATCTTCTCATTCTTATTATTCTTCATTTTATTCCCTTTTCCTTTTTTATGATTTTTACAAATTTTCTATGAGAAGAAAATGGCAGATAAGGAATTTCAGAGATTGGAAAAAACTTCGCATCAAGAGCATCGTCACCAGATTGAAGATTTCCTTCAGTCTGCTCAAAGAAAAATCCAAATGAGATAACCGTCTTACAAATAGGTGAATCCTGCATAAAGTATCCTAATGATTTCTTGATAGTACCCTTTAATCCAGATTCTTCTTCTAATTCTTTAACAGCACATTCTTCTGGAGTTTGCTCGATTTCTATATAACCACTTGGAAGTGCCCATTTACCTAAAGCTGGCTCAACTCCTCTTTTAATAAGTAGTATTTCATTCTTATTATTAACAACAACGCATGCAGATGCAGGAACAGGATTTTCATAATAAGTCCATCCACATTTAGGACATCTCT
>DAOVPZ010000097.1 GCA_030628975.1 Candidatus Cloacimonadota bacterium | reverse complement strand
TATGAAAAAAATACTGTATCTTCTCTTTTTAATATTAATAATTGGAAGTTGCACAAAAGAAAAAAAGGAGGAGAAGGAAGTTGTATCTTTGCTGAACTTCGATGCAATGTGGAATTTTCAAAACCCGCAAGAAACTGAAACCAAATTCAAAGAACTTCTACCAATGGCAAAAGAATCAGGAGACACTTCGTATTATATTGAACTGTTAACACAAATTGCCAGAACACAAGGTTTACAGGAAAAATTTGAAGAAGCACACACTACCCTCGATACCGCTCTGAGTTTATTAAGTGATGAACTCAAACAGGCAAAAGTTAGATATCTACTTGAACGAGGAAGAGTATTAAATTCTTCTGGTAATCCTGAAAAATCTAAACCATTATTTATTGAAGCATTTGAAATTGCAAAAGTAAATAAACTTGATCTATATGCAATCGATGCAGCTCATATGATGGGAATTGTTGTGCCACCAGAAAAGCAACTTGAATGGAGTCTCAAAGCACTGGAGATAACTGAGAAGACAACTGACAAAAAAGCAAAAAGATGGTTAGATCCTTTGTATAACAATATTGGCTGGACATATCACGACCTGAAAGAATATGATAAAGCATTAGCATTATTTGAAAAAGGCTTAAAATGGCGTGAAGAAATTACTGATGAACAAGGTATGAGAATCCAAACATGGAATATTGCAAGAACTTACAGGTCTTTAGGTAAGATAGAAAAAGCATTGGAAATGCAAAAAGCATTAGAAAAAGAGTATGAAGAAAAAGGTATCGAGCAGGATGGATATGTGTTTGAAGAAATCGGAGAATGCCTACTTCTTTTAAACAAAAATGATGAATCAAAACCATATTTTGCCAAAGCCTATGAATATCTTTCCAAAGATAATTGGCTTGTTGATAATCAACCGGAAAGATTGGAAAGATTAAAAGAATTAAGTGAGTAAATACAAATCGGAGCTTGTTACAAATCATATTGGGATGGAATGTTTATAACATAGCTCAGGTTAAAAGGAATAAGCTCCATCGGAGCGGGATAGTTAAATATAAAATGACAAAAAACCAATTTTACATTTACAAAAAAGAAGTTGATTGGTCGGTTTTGCATGAAGGTTTTTCAATTCCTGTTATAAAAATCAAAAGAGATTTAAAGAATAAATTATGATACATTGTGAGGAATTAATTGAAGTTGTATTGAGGAAAGCGTTTGAGGAAAATATATAATTGAGGAAAAAATGCAAATAGTTGAAATATATTGTGATGAAAGCAGACCAGATTTGTTTACTACTAAATGTGATAAAAAAGATAAATATCTTTTAATTGGTGGATTAAAGTTATTAGCAAAACATCGCGATGATATAAAAAAGAACATTAAAGCTTTAAGAGAAAAATACAACATATATAGCGAGATTAGATGGAATAAGGTTTCCAGAAATAAGATAGAGTTTTATAAAGAGCTAATAGATATATTTTTCTCTTTTAGAGATAACCTGCGCTTCCGATGTATTGCAGTTGAAGCTGAAAAAATGGATCTTGAACATTTTCATGATAATGACGCAGAATTAGGTTTTTATAAATTTTACTACCAACTATTAAATCACTGGATTTTAGACTATAATGACTATAAAATTTTTACTGATTTAAAAACCAATAGAGAAAAAAACCGATTACATATTCTTGATAACATTTTGAATAATACACATTTATATTCATATATTAGCTCAATTCAAGCTCTTCCATCCCGTCAGGTTGTTCTACTTCAACTAACTGATTTGTTATTAGGTTTGGCTGGTGCAAGACTAAATAATAGTTGTAAAAAGTATTCTGCAAAAACTGAATTGCTAACATATTTTGAAAAAAAATTAAAACGAGAAATAGGACCAACTACAAGGGAGGAATTGAAATTTAATGTATTTGTAATTATCCTACAGAACCGCTGGTAATCTATGAAACCGTTTGTCAAATACATAACGATTCAAGAATATCTTAATCATTTTGAAAAAGTTTATTGCAAAGGAAACATTCGTACATTTGATAATATACCAGTATATTTTCGGAAAAGTGATTTTAACCACTGCTTTTATGAGACTGTAAAATTAAAAGATGATACATTTTCGTGGAAACGCGCAAAAAGAATTGATTGGATAAAAGAAACTCTTGAAGATCCCAATGCAGATTTAAGATGTGGTTGGATTAAAAAGAAAAATAAAATTGATTGTAAACGAAGAGTAGCAATTGTTAATAATAATTATGTTGTGATTATCCTGATCGGAAAAAAGAAAGATGGTTCATTAAAAGCTAACTTTATCACAGCTTTTATAGCAGACAAAAGTATAAATAAAATATTACAAATGCCAAATTGGAAAAAGATAAAAAAATGACCGCTGATTTGCTACGCTGGTTCAGCTGGTCGAAACCTCTGTAGATTCCTTACTCTAGGTAAAGAACCAATTACAAAATAATTTTTATTTTTTTATTATATCAATTTTTTAACAGTCTTGGAAAATTTGTCAAGTAAAAAAATTTTTATTCTCTTTCGCCAAATCCATAAGATATGAAACTTATGAAAAAAATACTCCTATTTATCCCAATTATTTTTATCCTTTTCCTTTCCGCTTGTCTATCAAATACAGAATAAGAGAAGTAAAAAAAACTAAAAGTATTTATGAGAAAATTAAAACATCATAACAAAATATAAACTATATAACAGTATAAACTAATCTATTATATGATTTATTCAATACTCCATACAACTCCCACCAATAAATTCACGGAGAACTGAATCACGCGGAACTGCAGAATCATCTGTAACAGGTTCTACTGCTTCCAAAAATCTATAAATTCTGGAAGTTCTTGTATATGCATCTTCCTGTAAAGGGTTATTTTTGAATTGCTGGTTCCATTTTTTGAAATCTTCAAAAAGCAAGGCTTTATAGAGTGCAATTTCATAAGGCATCCCAGTGTTTATTATATAATCTGTAGTATTAATATAAGGGATAATATTTCTTATTTCACTGGATCGTACATAATGCCAGTGAAGAAGTGTCTGTTCAGGTTTATAAGCACGGAATTTTGCATCTCGTAACATCCTTCTTATCATTCGCAGGTCTGTCCAGCGAATAAATTTACCATCAGGTCCTTTCATTTGCAGTAATGGTTCAAGGTAAAGCTTGAATTTATATTCATCAGGAATTCCATTGCTCATTGCTGGATAAAGTCCATGTAAGCTGTCTATAAGCAGGATCTCATTATTTTTTATTTTCATTGGAGTTATATTTAATTTTCTGGTTCCCGTTTTAAAGTCATATAATGGAATTAGAACTTCCTTTCCTTCACAAAGTTGATTCAAATGCTCATTTATTAATGGAAGGTCAAGTGCCTGCGGAGTTTCAAAATCATAATCACCAAATTCATCTTTGGGGTGCATTTCCAAATCAAAGAAATAATTATCAACATTCAAGGGTACAAATTTTAATCCTCTTTTTCTCAATCGCTGTTCAAGTTTTATGGTTGTTGTCGTTTTCCCTGATGAGGAAGGACCACAGATAAAAACCATTTTCAATTTATCACTGCGTTCATCAATTAAATCTGCTGCAGTTAAGATATCATCTTCATATGCAGCTTCAGATTCATTTACAATATATGGAAACTCTTCATTTCTGATGCGTTTATTCAAGGATTCAACTGTATGAACCTGATGAGATACAGCCCAATCAATTATATGCCAGATTTTTGCCCAGGGAATATTTTCTGATGGCATTGAATCTTTTCTGCTCTTTTCCCGTCTTTTACGGTTTGATTTTTCTCTATAAAGAATATATGCTTTAGCTACTCTGGAATGTCCATTCTTGATAAGAACTTTTTCCACAATATCCTGTATTTCTTCAATATTGGGAGAATAATTAGTAGGAATTGTTTCCTCCAACTGTTTCTCTGCCTGGATGGCTAATTTCTCAGCAAGTTCTTTATCTCTACCTCCAGTAGCTACCGCAGCTCTATAAATCGCATTAGCAATCCTATCCCGATTATAAGGTACTTTTGCTCCACTCCTTTTGATTACATGAGTTATCTTGTTCATAGATCTCTCCAGTTTACAAATTTCTATATTCGTTTATAAAATTTTATATTTTTTTCGTCAATAAGATTAGTGTATTATTCTATTTTTTCTTTTTTCCCAAAATCTATAAGAAAAGCAAATTTTAAAAAACACTTCTATTTATCATGATTATTTTTGCAATTTTCCTTTCAGTTTGTCCTTCAAATACAGAATATCCGTTAGGTTATTCTGGGGAAGAACCAGGAAAGACTTTTCGAGTCGATACTTAATAATCGACTCGAATAATTTATAAATTCTTATACGCTGTTTAGAAGGGGACTGAACATAACATTCAAATTATAAAGCGTGGCGACTCTGCAAGTCTATTATTACTACTTGCTTTCTGTGTGTTCTCTGAAAAACACACCCCCTCCGATACCTGCCCGCCGCATACCCGCTCGACGAACAAGTTCTTTAGCAGACGAGGCTATGGCAGGCAGGGATCGGAGACCCCTCTTATAGAGGTGAATAAAAAAATCCCTTCTTGAGAGGATTGGATTTCCGAACAATATCAGGAAGACAGAGTTTGTAAATTATTATTTGAAAAGACTTAACACAAGTTTAATATACATGTATCAATCTATTACTGATTAATCATTCTACGAATATACGGATAGTAGTTGTTGTGCCATCATCTTCTTCAACTTCCATATAAAAGAGGTCACCCACTTCACCTGATGATGCCATTGCAAAGATTTCCTGCCAGTTGATTGATGACATATCAAATTTTGAACTCCCGAATGTAGCATTAATATTCGCATTTTTAGGAATAAAATTCAATCCGAATTTTGCTAATTTGATTGGGATCACAATATTCACTTTGGGTTTTTCTTTTCCTTCCTGGGTTATTCTGAAAATTAATCGTTTTCCATTATCAACTTTGGGAGTACTTTTTTTCTCTCTCAATGCAGAGAGTAATTTTTCTGCCTGTTCTGCGGTAATTTTTCCTTCAGCAACCATATCAATTATTTTTCTTTTCTCATCCATTATGTTCCTCCAT
>DAOVPZ010000107.1 GCA_030628975.1 Candidatus Cloacimonadota bacterium | reverse complement strand
TAATATAGCAATTAATGGCTTTGGTAGAATCGGAAGATTAGTATTCAGAGTAATGCAAGAAAGAGAGAACTTCAATGTACTGGCTGTAAATGATATTACTGATGCAAAAACTTTAGCACAATTACTGAAATATGACTCCACGCATGGTCAGTTCAAGGGTTCAGTTGAAGCAAAAGAAAATGCAATAATAGTCAATGAAAAAGAAATCAAAGTCTTTGCAATAAGAGACCCTGCAGACCTTCCCTGGAAAGAACTGAACATTGATGTAGTTATTGAAGCTACAGGTGTGTTTCGTAAGAGAGCACAAATTGCCAAGCACCTTGAAGCAGGAGCAAAAAAAGTTTTATTAACTGTCCCTGCAAAAGATGAAATTGATGCAACAATTGTATTGGGCGTAAATGATTATATGTTGAAACCTGAACATAAAATCGTATCAAATGCTTCTTGCACCACTAATTGCCTGGCTCCTGTTGTAAAGGTGTTGAATGATAATTTTGGCATTAAATATGGACTTATGACTACAATCCACGCTTATACAAGTGACCAGAGACTTTTAGATGCACCACATAAAGATTTGCGCAGAGCTCGCTCAGCAGCAATGAATATTATACCAACAACTACAGGTGCAGCAAAAGCTACAGGAAAAGTTATTCCTGAATTAGAAGGTAAACTTGATGGCATGGCAATGCGTGTTCCTGTTCTGAATGGCTCTATTGTTGACTTTTTGTGCGTTGTTAATAAATCAACTTCTGCAGATGAAATTAATATTGCTATGAAAAATGCTGCTGAGAATGAATTAAAAGGAATTTTGCAATATTCTGAAGAACCATTAGTCTCAACAGATATTATCGGTAATCCATATTCAAGTATTTTTGATTCAAGTCTAACAAAGGTTATGCAAGAAAATTTAGTGAAAGTTATTTCCTGGTATGATAATGAATGGGGTTATTCCTGCCGTGTGGTGGATTTGATTGAGAAGATTGTTTAGTAGATTAAAAACTTTATGAATAATTAGCAAAAAAGGGACGAATTCGTCCCTTTAATTTTTACAATTTAATCTAACTTAATTACCAGAGGGAATATATGAAGTCAATAAAGAAATTCAAGGATGGATCATCACTCCCACTATATTTATAATATACGAACCTAATTTCAGAAACAAGTTTATTAAGAATGTTTTTTCTTGTACCAAAATATAGTCTATAATAAGGATCAGGATTATCACCTGTATCTGCTAAAAATTGTTCATAATCGAAACCAGCAAAAGATGCCCAGGTGAAATCATGGTCTAAAGTAAAATCAACTCCAGCATACATGGTTGCACCAGCATCTTCTTCAAGATGCTTTGCATAACCTACAGATGCTCCAAATTGCATATCTAATCCAATCGGTTTTGCATAATCTGCTCTAAATTGTATATCACCTTTAGGCTTGGGGTCATCATCTGTAAGGAAATAATTAGAATATCCTACTCGTACTTGCCAACCAGTTGAGCGTGAAGAAATTGTATAAACCCCACCCTCAAGAATTCTCATGATTGTAAGTGCTGCATCAGGCTTTCCTATTGCATTTGCAAGATCTTTATAGAAATATTCTTTCCATTCGTCTTTGTATGTTACAGAATACCAATATTTCTTTCCAACAAGGTCAGCAATTTCCAGGATTTTTTGGTCAGAAAGTTTTGCACCAAGCTCTTTTATTACAGCAATAGCTTGCGCAACAGTAGTACAATAAATAATCCTTCCAGCTCCTCCACCAACTTCTAAATCTAATCTCTTATAAGGTTTTACTTCATTTTGTGCTTTTAGATCAAATCCACCATAACCATATGCTTGGAGTAAACCAAAATATTTAGCTGCACTAAAATTATCATAATATTCGAGAATCTTGTTATCGACATCTGAATAATTTTCTACTTTTTCCAAATTGAAATCGAGATCTTCATTATAATACCAGGTGAAATCGGTTTTCTGACTAAAAATATCATAATCAGCACCTAAATTTACATACATCGAACTATAATCACCATGCTTGTACCAACTCAACAAATTCTGACCAGAGATTGAAGCTGAGCTATACTTATAAACTGGAACTTCGAATTTACTATAAATAGAGCCATCTAAAGAAAAACTCGAAGTAACTCCAATAAGTGAAATAAGTATTAATAGTATAAGGCTTTTCTTCATTTTTCTCCTTTTCTGTTTTTAATTTTTTTGTATTGTTTTATACCTATCATAGAAGTTAACATAACCGAATTCTTACATACTTTAGTAGCCAATCAAATAAATTGAGGAAGAATTTTTTCTAAGTAACTGCCATTTCGAATTATAAATATAGAATTTAGTTTTTAATGAAAATCTATTATTAATCTGTCAAGTTTTTTAATAGCCCAAAAATATTGTAATGGATTTTATAGAAACTAAACAGTATCATTTAGTAAGAATAAAGTAAATAATTATTTTTTACAATTTATAATATATATTTTATTAATATTTGTACTCTATTATGCCTTCCCAGCAGAACCAAGCACATGTATATTTTTATGCTTATACATCTCAATTAATTCAGAACGAGCTGGACCCAAATATTTTCTCGGATCGAATACTGAAGGATTATTTGCAAGGAATTCTCGGATTTTTGCAGTCATTGCCAGACGACCATCTGAATCAATATTGATTTTACAAACAGCAGATTTGGTTGCTTTTCTGAGTTGCTCTTCTGGCACCCCCGCAGCACCTTTCATATCTCCACCATATTTATTTATGAGTTCAATATATTCTGGAACAACTGAAGATGAACCATGCAAAACAATTGGAAATCCCGGGATTCTTTTCTCAATTTCTTCCAGAATATCAAAACGGAGTGGAGGTATGGATTCTCCGGGTTTAACTTTGAATTTGTATGCACCATGAGAAGTTCCGATTGAAATAGCAAGTGAATCAACACCTGTCTTGTTTACAAAATCTTCTACATCATCAGGATTGGTGTAATGCGATTTTTCTGCTGAGACATCATCTTCTATACCTGCTAAAACTCCAAGTTCTCCCTCAATAGTAATATCATGTTGATGGGCATAATCAACCACTTTTTTGGTTAGAGCAACATTTTCTTTATAAGGAAGTGCAGAACCATCAATCATAATAGAAGAAAATCCTGATTCAATACAACTGACGCAAAGTTCATAACTATTTCCATGGTCGAGATGTAATGCAATTGGTACAGTTCGTTCCATAGTTTTCATCATTTCAATTGCACCTTGAGCCATATACTGCAGCATAGTCTGGTTTGCATATTTTCGTGCACCAGATGAAACTTGTAATATCACAGGAGATGCAGTCTCAACGCAAGCAGTAATAATTGCCTGCAACTGTTCCATATTATTGAAATTATATGCAGGAATAGCAAATCCTTCAGCCATAGCTTTGGCAAACATTTCTTTTGTATTAACAAAGCCTAACTCTTTGTAGCTTGTCATCATATTCTCCTTTTATTTGTTCAGTTTCATTTGAACTTATTTCAATAGAATCATTTTATTTGTTTCAGATAAAAGAAGATTATTATTCTCAACAATAATGTTATAAAAATAGATCCCATTTGAAATACAATTGCAAGATTTTTCCCTTGCATCCCAAATTATTTGATGTTGTCCAGAAGTTTGGTAGCCATCCACTAATGTTTGAATTTCTTGTCCCAATAGGTTATATACCTTGAGAGTTACTTTGCTACTCTTTGGTAAAGTGTACTTAATTATTGTCTGATAATTAAATGGATTTGGAAAATTTTGATCCAAAATTAAATTCTTGTTCAGTTCAGAAAAGTTATTATCATCTATTGACATTCCACTAATTGTGTTGTGAAATATAGTGCCATGACTTCCAACAATCCAGCCTGTATTTTCATCTGTAAAAAAAATGCTATGAAGATATTTGAAAATCCCTAAGTCTGAATAGTACCAGATTTCACCGCTATTTGTGGTATGTAAAATTGTACCCACATCACCAACTACCCAACCTTTATTTGAATCAGTAAAGTATACACCATTCAGGTTTGTATAGGTTCCATAAGTTTGAATTTGCCAGTTATTCCCTCCATCAACAGTGTGTAAAATTAATCCCATAACCCCAACTGCCCAACCGTTATAATTATCAATAAAAAAGACATCTTTGATTGAGAATGTAGTTCCAGAAGTTTGAGCAATCCAATTATCTCCCCCATCTGTTGTATTTAAAATCAGACCATATTCTCCAACTACCCAACCAATATTTGAATCAATAAAGTAAACATCACTTATATAATCATCTGTTCCAGTATTTTGAGAATTCCAATTTACTCCACTATCTGAAGTATGATAAATCTTCCCATTAGTTCCTACCACCCAACCTGTATTGCAATTAGTGAAATAGATACCCCTAAAATTACTATTAGTTACAGAAAATTGTATATTCCAATTATCTCCCCCATCCGTTGTATGCAAAACTTTCCCTAATGGCACATAATGATAATGTCCTTCTACTACCCAACCATTGTTTTCATCAGTAAAACAAATATCCCAGAAGTAATATTCAGGATCAAAATATTGAATGGACCAATGATTTCCTCCATCTGAAGTGCGTAAAATTACATCAT
>DAOVPZ010000043.1 GCA_030628975.1 Candidatus Cloacimonadota bacterium | reverse complement strand
CAAAATTCTTTCAAAATTATTAGAAAGAGAAGGCTATACTACTGAATCTGTATATTCAGGTAATGAAGCTCTTGAAATATTATTTAAAAAACATTATGATTTTATGATAGTAGATTATAGCCTACCAGATATTTCTGGTATGGATATTTTACAATGGATTGTTAAACATAAACCTGCAGTTGGGAGAATAATGATTTCTGCGTATGGAAATGATATAATTAAGTCCAATGTTCTTCGACAGAATACGCTCTTTTTTGATAAACCATTTAATAATCAGTTATTAATAAATACAATAAAAGCATATATGACTCATATTAACTAAATGAGGAGATAAAAATGCAAAGAGTGTTATTACTTTTAGTGATTGGATTTTTAATAGTATTTTTTACTGTATTGGTATTTTTTTTCAAAAGAATGAAAAAAAGGAAATATAATAAACCCTTTTGAAAAAATGTAAATTTTGTATTTAGTTGTAAAGATACAAAATAAAGGAATAGTTCAATATGGTCGAAAGCATACTTGCTGACCTGATTGAATAATATAATAAATCATCTGCTAGTTAATATGTAAAAAGGTAAAAATTGTTAAAAATTTACATACTTATCGTTGAGTATGAAGTCATAATTGCATAATACAATCAACAGTTAATGATGAATTTAGAAAGGTTTAGCAAAAATTTATATTGAAGTCAAAAAATAGAATAAATTTGACAAGAAATGGGAAAGTTGGCCAAATAATAAAAAGGAGAACAAAAAAATGAAAAAAATAATCTTAGCCATATTAACTATGGCTTTAATCGTTACAGGTGTATGTCTGTTAAATGCAACTGATGAGCCTAAATTTAGTCATAGAGTTGATGTCTATAATGTGTATGTTTATCAAGAAGATGTGTATTGTAGAACTTACGAGGTAAATAACAACCAATATCCATATGATGAACAATCAAAACCTGCTGATGATATACATGTTTGGTTTGATGTATATACTGAGGAAACATCTTCATATTATGTTGTTGTTAGCCAGGGAGATAGGTCTGTAACCGCTGATCTACCGGCTTGGGGTGATATTACAGTTACTCTACCTGAACCTGTCCCACCTGAAGAAACTTCAGAAACTTACTAAAAAATAAAAAAATGGTCAACTTTCCCATTAAACAATCCTTGCGAAGGTTAACAACCTTCGCAAGGTTATAAAAGGAGCAACCGATGAAACACAAAATATTATTTTTAATAATTATATTATTACCATTATACTTGAATGCGATTGAATTCAATTATGAAAAAATTAATGAGTTTGCAATTGGTGGTAATTATGATGGAGATGGAAAAATTATTGTTGAATTTCCATATATGTATGTAGTTAGTAGATATGGATTGGAAATAATGAATATTGATTTAGAAACAGGAAATCTCCAAAGGATAAATACTCTGGGATTAAATGGAATGGGAGATACTATTGTAAAAAAAAACAATTTTGTATATATAGCCACATGGATGGATACTGAACAAATTGGAACTACTGATTTATATAAAATTGATGTTTCCGATCTTGAAAATCCTCAAATAACTGATTCCATAACAATGGATAACTCCTTTAGAATTGCATATTTAAACTTATACAATGACCATCTCATTTATCATAAAAAAGAAGAAGGGTACTTTACACAACTTGTTTTTTTAAATGATGAGACATTGGAGGAAATTACTACTTTTCCTATTAATTATTTAACAAAACCTATAAATGATACACTCTTTGTAGCGTATGATGGACTTTCCTGGGATACATTTAATTTATACGATTGCTCTGACCTTGATGATATAACTCTGATAGCCAATATTGATTTAACTGCTTCTGCAATTGGAGGAGGTTTTATTCAGCAAATAGATGAAAATACTATTGGTAGAGCAGCTAACGAAGGCATACCTTTCTGGGATATTTCCGATATAGAAAACTGGGATTTAATTACAGATTTTTATACAGCCACTTCATGTACTAAATTTGGAGGTTTTACTAAGGTTAGTGATTATATTATTGTTCCTCAGCAAATATGGGGCATAGAAGCTATAAACATCTCTGATATACAAAATCCATATTCTACCTGCTTCTGGGAGTTTCCAGAAGATTTATTATATCCATTTTCTATAATTACATCAAATATTGTGCATTGGAATAATTATTTGTATCTTGGAACCTACGATAAGGGAATTTATAAATTCTCATTTATAGATGGTATTATTGAATATGAGAATTATTATATAAATCATCCAAGAAATCATGGATCTAGTAAGATATATAATAACTATATGTTTACCTCAACGACAACAGATGGAGTTTATGTTTATGATATTTCAAATGTAGATAATTCTGAACTCGCATATACACTTATAGATAGCTGTCGGATTAGAAAACTTGAAATAAATTCTGAAAGATTATTTACTTATTATTATGATAGAGATACTCATCTTGATAGATTAGGAATATTCAATATTTCTAACCCTGTTAATCCTCAATTACTCTCTGACATACTTATTCCAGGTATTAATAAATCAGTTATTTTTAATGAGAATGAGCCAGATGCCTTTTATATTCATTATTATTTTGACTCACCTAAAATTGTAAAATATGATATAACAGAACCAACAGATCCGCAAATTGTTCTAGAATATAGCTTACCTGTTGAATCTGGGCTGGGATTTTTTCATGAAGGATATTTTTATTTCTTAGATAACGCTCAAAGTTATCAAGATTTATACATATACAGCGGTTTTGAAGATAATGAACCTGAATTAGCTTATATAATAAACAATTTCGGACCAGCCTATTATATATTTGTTAAAAAACTTGATAACTATCTGATTGAGGGATCTCATACAGCTCCAGATAAATTCTATGAATTTGAAAACCCTGTAAATATAGTTGAGAAGTTCACAATTGATAATTTATCATGGGGTAGTTATATAAACGATAATATTCTTTTCAGTCCATATATGTCAACAGTTAGGTTATATGATTTATCAGACGATCCTACAGGTCAATTAACTTATTTTGATTATTTTAATGGTTATTCAAGTTATTCTAGTCTTAATTTTTTTTCTCAGAACGATCAAAAATATTTCTTCTATGTTCAGGAGGAATGTATTTCAACTTATGAGTATACAATAAATGCAATATCAGAAGAAGAGATTAATCTTATGGATTTTTCTCTTACAAATTATCCCAACCCAATTAGTTCTACAACAATAATTTCTTATTCAATACCCAATTATATTAATTCGCATAATACCATTAAAGTTGAAATTTATAATATAAAAGGACAACTTGTAAAGCAATTCTCCTCCATAGGAGGATCCACATCTGGTGGAATAATTCCTAATTCTAAATTATTAATTAATGAAGTTGTTTGGGATGGAAAAGATGAAAACGGCAAACAGGTTCCAAATGGGATTTATCTATATAAATTATCAATTGGGAAAGATAAAATCGTGAGAAAGATGGTTTTGTTGAGATAAAGAATAATCTTTCTTAATTGCGCTTTTCCTAAAAATAATTAAGAAAATCGCAATAACTGTAATCTTGCTTTGCCTGTTTTTAGCAGGAAGCTTGATTGCAACAGATAAAATGATATGGACAGTAATTATTACAGCTGATTCAGGGGTGCCAACCGATGGCACTGTAACTGTTGATCTTCCACAAATGTGGCCAGACCCTGACCCACAAATTTACGATGGTCCCCGTGATTATCCTTTTGAGGTAACAGCATTTAATTTAGGTCTTCCAATAGAATCAACAGTAGTTGCAGGTGAATATTCAGACTCAGAAACAAAAATTATGAATCTTAATGAACTTTGGGTCCATTTACATCTAGGAGTGATTGTTGATCCTACTGTACCTGAGGAAGAATAGATTATCAAGGGGGAAGGGGCTTTGCTCCTTCCCCGAGATTTTGGGAGAAATCATGAAATTAAAATTCTTATTATTTATTACAGCTTTAAATTTAATAATTATTATAAATTCTGTACAAGCATTTGAATTTAACAAGATTTCAGAGTTTGGATTTTCCGGAAATTATTACCAACACGAAGATGGATTAAATATTCAGGATGATTATCTCTATGCTGTAAATATAAGGTCTTTCCAGATATTTCATATTGAAGATGATTATAGTTTATCACTACTTAGTGGTGTTAATTTGCATTATAATACTTATGGCGTAGTAGTAAAAGATAATTTTGCTTATGTATCTACTATCATTCCAGAACATGTTCTTTATCGTTTTAATATTGAAGATAAATACAATCCTGTTTTGACTGATTCCATACATCTAAATATGTTCTCTTATACTTTTATAAATAATAACTATGTATTTGTACATAATAGTGATTCTGTCGCCCCATATAATAAGTTTTTAACTATTTATGATAATGAAACATTTACTGAAATCACCCAAATTGATGCTCCCCAGAATTTAGTTCTACTATACATTAAAGAAAATATTGCCTTTAATAAATTACACGGGATTGTAAGACTATATGATATATCAAATCCTGATAGTTTGCAAGTCATTGCTCAATATGATGTAAATGATACTTGGGGTTATAGGTGTGCTAAACTTATTCAAGATACCATTCTTGTTATCGGAAATGGTGCTGAGATAGAATTCTGGGATATTTCAGAACCATTTAATTGGGAATTGATAAATGAAACAGAAATATTTCAATGGAATATAGATATTTATGAAGAAAGAATGATTGTAGGTGGTAATGATTTAAGCTTATATGATATCAGCAACCTGGAAAACCCTATTCTGCTAGATTATTACAATGATGTATACCCAGTTTATGGAGGGAAACCTATTATTTATAATGATATAGTCTATTGGGGTGCAGGAGAATATGGCATAGAGATATTTTCCATTGCAGAGAATACATTAAACCATATTGGTAATTATTGTACTTATGGTATCTTTTATGACTCATATATGCGAGAAGATAAGTTTTTTGTAAATTCTTATCTTCGTGGAATTCATTATTTTGATATTTCTAACCTCAATGAACCACAATATATAGGAGAATATTTAGAAGATTTCCATTCTGCACTATTTAATGGTGATGCAGATATTATTGCAATTTCTGGTATGACTGACTTAGAAAATGTAATATGGGCAGATATAATATTAAATATCACAGAAGAAGGTGACCTTATACCTCTGGATACTCTTTATGTCCAAGCACTCTTGCCATATTATAAAGAAGATATTGGATTTTTCTTAATTTATAGCGATACCTTGCATAAATATATATTTGATTCTAATAATCAATTAGAGGAAGTGGCTACATTAGAAATACCAGGAACTTATAGTGGAGGTTCTACCTGTTTTTACCAGGATATAGCATATATAATTTTTTTAGACCATCTATATGTAGTTAAAAATATTGATAGTATTGATTTAGAATTAATATCAACTATTGAGTTGGATAATATTATAGGGTTTGCTACAAGTATTGTGTCATATGATCATTATCTTTTTATCAGTGGGAGTGGTGATTCTGATAAGTGTAGTATATTTGATATTTCAAATCCAGAAACACCAATATATTTATTTACAATTAACAAAGGTGGAAGAATAGGTATCGATGAAGATAATCACCTATTGTTTTTAGGTAGATGGCAATGTAGTATATATGATTTAACTACAATTGATAATTATTATTTGAATGAGTTATACAATTTTCAGAATTGGTCGAGAGCAAGGAGTATCATACCTTTTGAGCGTAATAATAATAACTATATAGTCTATCAGGAAAATACTTCCATTAGCATTTATGAATGTTCAACTTCAAGTATAGATGATGAACTTCAACAAGTAAATGATATTCAATTTACTAACTATCCCAATCCCTTCAGCACTTCTACCACAATTTCTTTTAATATTCACTCCGCCAGCTGGCGGACAAAGAACGTAAAGATTAAAATTTATAATGTAAAAGGCCAATTGGTTCGAAAATTGTCAATAGTAAATAGTCAATCTTCAATTGAATGGGATGGAAAAGATGAGAATGGGAAAGAACTATCTAACGGAATTTATTTCTATAAATTATATACCCAGGATAAAACTACAGTAAAAAAGATGATTATTTTGAGATGATGAGATCTTTGCGAATCCTCAATTAAATTGAGGGTCAAACTTTCGCAAAGTTACTAAAAAATATAAGCCTGCCTATTTGTTAGAAGACGATTGGACAGGCTTTTTTATTTGTGATAATATTTATATTCAAATAAATTATATGGATATTTATCTTTAAAATATTAATAAAATTAATTTAATTATTAACAATATTAATAAATTACTTGACATATTTAATTATATGCGTAAATTCTGTTGTATATTCTGGAGGTAACATGAATAGAAGATTAAAAAAGTGTCCGGTGTGTAATTCCACATTGGAGATTATCGAATATCATTGCCCAAATTGCGATACAACAATTCGAGGAAAATTTGAGGTCGGTGATTTAGCATCACTGACAGCTTCTCAGCAGGAATTTGTAAAAGTATTTGTATGTTGTCAGGGAAATATCAAAGAAGTTGAGAAAGTATTAAAAATTTCCTATCCAACCGTTAAAAACCGCTTATCTGAGATTACACAAATGTTATGTCCCAAAGTCAGGATAAAAGAGGATACCACTTCTACAAGCATCCTGGCAGAAATTGAGCAAGGAAAACTATCTGTTGATGAAGCTATTAAAAAATTAAAGAGGAGGTAGTATGAATACCATAGAAAAAACGCTTCGATTCGAAACAAAAAAGAATTTAAAAGTATTATTTCAGTCTGAGAATATTGGAATTCAAATAATTGGGCGAGGAGAAAATACAACTGATTTTCATGTAAGATTTGAATATAAAAACCCATTTGGAAAAGATATTAAATTTGAAGATTTAGTTTCTGTTGATTATGATTCAAAGAAAAATACATTGAAAATTCAAATCAATGATTTAGAAAATGTGCAGTATGTAAATTCCAAACTTGAGTTATTTGTTCCTTATGTTACGGAAATTAATGCGAAATCTGAAAATGGTAATGTATCAATTCAAAATCTTTATGGAATTCAAACAATTAATACTGAGAATGGTCCAATAAACCTTGAACACACTAATGGAAAATTCATTTGTAAATCTGAAAATGGACCGATTAAGATTTTGAACTCCAACGGAGATGCAGAAATCGAATGTGAAAACAGCAGCATTGTTATGAGAGGGTGTGATGGAAAATTAGAAATAGATGGTGAAAATGGACCTGTCAAATTAGTTAATTGCAAAGGCAGTTTGGAACTGGATATTGAAAATGGTTCTTCTCGAGTTCTTGGGGCTGATTTCGAAAATGCAAACATCAAAATCGAAAATGGTAGCATTTATTATGAATTCAATCCAATAAAGGAAGGAAAATTCAAACTTGAAAATGAAAATGGTAAGATTCATCTTGTTATCCCTGATGGAATTCCGTATCACATACTGGCAAAAAATGAACGAGGTGGTTTTCATGTTGGATTAGAAGGCAATTATGATCGAAGGAAAGAAGGAAATATGCAAATTCTGGAAATGGTCAAGGAATCAGGAAATGTGGAAATTTCTGCCACAAATAAAAATGGAAGTATTCGTTTTGTTAAGAACCCAAGTCAGACCTTTGGAGAAAGTTTATCCTCAATTAAATTGGGGATTGATTTATCGAGTATATCAGATTCTTTAGATAAAATCCTTGATAATATTCCCGAGGAGTTTAATAAAGAAAAAATTCGTAAGAAAATTGGAAAGGCAAAAGAAAAAATCAGAAAGATAAAAGTTAATATTCCTGATGTAGGTGATATTGTTCAAGATGCAATGAAAGGGATTCAAGAAGAAATATCCGTGATTTTTACGGATGAAAAGAAAGACCAATCAAAAGGAAATAAGAAATATGAAGAGGCTGCTGAGAAGGTGAACAGAAAAATTAATAAAGTAATGACGAAAATCAAAACTGCATTTGAAACATTTGATCCTTCAGAAAAACAGGCTGAAAATGTAGATGAAACCAGTCGTTTAAAAATTCTTCAAATGCTTCAGGATGCCAAGATAACCGCTGATGAGGCTGAACGCTTGATAAAAGCTATGGAGGAACATAATGGATGAGAAAAGAAAAATAATTGATATGGTTGCTGAAGGAAAAATTACCGCAGAACAGGCAGAAAAATTACTCTCTGCATTGAGAGAGAAAAAAAGTACTCCCAAAGTTGATAATGGAAAACGATT
>DAOVPZ010000133.1 GCA_030628975.1 Candidatus Cloacimonadota bacterium | reverse complement strand
TTATTGATATGCCACCCGGTATAGGTGATACAACTTTAGATATAATTAGAATTATAAAAAAAGCAGAATTCTTGATAGTTACTACTCCTTCAAAAGTTGCATTTGAAACAGTAAAAAAATCCTTGCAATTGTTATTGGAGTTGAAAGTCCCAATTGTTGGTGTTATTGAAAATATGAAGTTCGCAAAAGATTCATTTATACAAGAACAGGTAAAAATATTTAATATTCATTTTTTAGGTGGAATAAATTTTGATAAAGATTTTGAAGATTCTATTGGAAATGTTAATAAACTTTATAATACAAACTTTGCACAAAGTTTGAAAGAGATTATATTGAAAATCAGGTCATTTTCTTGATAAAAAATATCTCTTATTAAATATTTGTATCAAAGTATGAACCAAGATAAACTATTAAAAAATACAATGAAAAAGTTAAAATTTACTTTATTTCTAATTTTACTATTAATATCAAATCTCTATTCGGACACAAATTTCCGAGTCATGACATATAATGCTTTAAAATTTCCAGGTGAGAACGGAGCTGGTCGTCTATCTCATTTCCAAACTGTTTTTGAAGCATCAGAACCTGATATTCTAATTACCCAAGAGATAGAAAACGAAAATGGAGCTGATATGCTTCTTACAACTTTAAATACTAATGGAATAGAATATGCTCGAGCTGAGTTTGTCCTTACAGACACATTTTATACAGCTAATATGCTTTTTTACAAAATTTCAAAAGCAAGTCTTATTTCACAGGATATTATTGAAACTCCAAGACGTGATATTGCTGAATATGTAATTTTTATTGATGGTAATCCAATTAGATTTTATAGTTGTCATCTAAAATCTTCTCAAGGTACAGAAAATGAACAGAAACGGCTGGAAGAAATTACATGCTTAAGAAACCATCTTAACAATTTAGAAGAAGGAACAGAATTCATAATTGTCGGTGATATGAATTTTTATACAAGTTCTGAACCTGCATATCAAAAAATAATCGCAGATGAGGGCAACAACATTGGAAGAGGTCAGGACTTATCGAATCAGGTTGGAAATTGGCATGATAATTATTCTTTTCGAGAAGTCCACTCACAATCCTCAAGAGTAAATCAATTTGGTGGAGGTGTTGGAGGTGGATTAGATGACAGGTTTGATTTTATCTTTACTTCTTACGAAATTAATAATGACAGTGGAATTGAATATATAGATAGCAGTCTCACATATTTTGGTAATGATGGAAATCACTTTAATCAATCAGTGAATTATAGCACAAATTCAGCAGTTCCTGACAGTGTTGCAGATGCCCTTTATTATGCTTCTGACCATCTCCCGGTATTTGCGGATTTTGTTAGTTTGGATACACTATGCTCGATTTATGATATTCAATATACAATCGATCCTGGACCCTCAAATACTTATCCTTCACTATTAGAGGGAGAGATTATAACTACATCTGGTATAGTAACAGGAACTTATGAAAAATATGGTTCAACTAAATTCTACATTTCAGAACTAGAAGGCGGAGAATGGAAAGGTATTTTTGTTTATAACACAAATTCTAGTTACAGCCCAACTCTCGGAGATGAAGTACAATTAACAGCAGAAGTGTATGAATACTATGGAATGACAGAAATTATAAATCTTACATCATTCACAATATCGAGCCAGGCAAACCCAATTCCCGAACCCTTAGAAGTTAGTACTAATGATGTTGCAACACAGGAATCACTCGAAGGTGTATTAATTAAAGTAAGTGATGTTATTGTAACTCAAGTACAAAATCCGTATGGAGAATGGTATGTTGATGATGGCACTGGAGAATGTCAGATTGATGATGTATTTTGTCCTTTGGAACCGGTTGAAGTCGGTCAATATTTTGTATCAATCATTGGAATTGTAAATTATAGTTTCGGTGAATATGACCTCAATCCCAGAAGTGGTGATAATTTGCCAACTGATGAAATCCATAATCCTGATTCTCAACTTTCCTTGATAGTTAAGCCAAATCCGTTTTATAACAAAATTCAAATTGAGCTTGTTAAAGGCAATTATAATTTGCCAAAATCTTCAAAAATCAATATCTATAATATTAAAGGACAGCTCATTAAGCAATTCAAAATGCAAAATGCAAAATACAAAATGAAAATAATTGAATGGGACGGAAAAGATAAACTGGGACATATAGTAGAAAGTGGAATTTATCTAATTCAACTTATTTATGATAATAAGAATATAAAAATTCAAAAAGTTGTTAAGTTATATTAAAATTTATAAAGTTGTGGGGAAGTAGCTCAGTGGGAGAGCACAGCGTTCGCAATGCTGGGGTCGAGGGTTCAAATCCCTTCTTCTCCACCAGTTCTTTATAATTTTTTATAATTGGAGTGCTGAAACGATCCGCCAGCTGGCGGAGAACTTTCAGCAAAGACGAAAAATTTGAAAACGAGAATATTATGCTAAACTATAATAAAAAAGTAAGAAAAAAATTAATCTTGGTACTTTGTATATTCTTAACTTTATACTTTCATCTTGTAAAGAAAAAAAGTTTAATAAAGAAGAAACTATTATAACAAGTAAAAAGATGAGTTATGCAAAATTAGGTTTTTTTGACCTCACCTTCAGTCTTCGTCAGGCTACGACTTGACAGGCAATCCTCTCCTAAAAGGAGAGGAAGTCAAAATTCTCCTTCTCATTGCTTGTCCTGTGAAATCCGTCAGCTGACGGATATTTCACTGGAATAGGAGAAGGTCCCCGCGTCCGCGGGGATAGAGGTTGAGGTTAATCAAAAGTTTTTTATGATATCTCATAAAAAAATGAAAATAATCTATTTTGCAGATCTCATAAGTAAAAAGGAAAAAGGAGGAAAAGAAATGGCAATAAAAATAACAAGCCCTGCATTTGCAGAAGGTGAGATGATTCCAAGAAAATATAGCTGCGATGGAGAAGGCATCTCACCAGCATTAAAATGGGAAAATATTCCAGAAAATGCAAAAAGCCTGGTACTTATAAGCGACGATCCAGATGCTCCGGCTGGAACATGGGTACACTGGATGGTTTATGACATACCAGCAAGTATCAATGGATTTCCTGAAAATATCCCCTCTAAAGATTTATTAGAAGATATTGAAGGATTTAATCTTTCTGGAAAACAGGGTGTAAATAGTGGACGAAGTATTGGCTATCAACCACCTTGCCCACCATTTGGAACTCATCGATATTTCTTTAAAATTTATGCTCTTGATACAATGTTGAATTTTGAACCGGGTGCTACAAAGAAAAAAGTTCTTAAAGCAATGGAAGGTCATATCCTTGATCAAGGAGAGTTAATGGGAAAATATAAAAGGTAAATAATTATTTAGAGTTCGATTCTCCAGAATCGGAAAAATCTTATCGTTCTCAAGAATAGCAATCCATATAATAATTTTATATTTGAAATTTGATATTCGTTTGGATTTCAAGCTTCTCTCATTCCCAAGCCCTAACTTCTCTCATTCCCAAGCCCCAATTTCTCTCATTACCAAGCCCCAATTTCTCTCATTACCAAGCCCCAGCTTGGGAATGTATTGCGTTCCCAACTTAGACGTTGGGAACGAGATGTTTATGGTGGGCGATATAGGACTTGAACCTATGACTTCTTCCTTGTAAGGGAAGCACTCTTGCCACTGAGTTAATCGCCCATTATTTTGAATTCAATATCTTTTCACTTTTTAAATACTGTCAAGATTAATTGTACTTGAATGAGTAAAGTATTTAACAAATTCTTGACATAAG
>DAOVPZ010000144.1 GCA_030628975.1 Candidatus Cloacimonadota bacterium | reverse complement strand
GTTTACCTGCCTTATCTTCGTTTATCTGAAGTGGATTAAAGTTGTAACACGCTTCTCTGAAGCGTCTGTCAGCTGGTCTGGGCGCCCGAGCCTGAAAGGAGCTCTGCTCCATATTATGAACTAGAGATTCATAATACAGACGGAACAGAGTTCCGTGTTACAGATGGAATAGATTTACCAAGTGCGAAACTTGAGTAAAATAATATTGATCAAATGTCCAAAATTAGATATAAAATATGATAAAAATTTTATTTATCGCGGATATTTTTGGAAAACCCGGAAGGAAAGTTGTATCAAAATTGCTTCCTGAACTCATATCAAACGAAAACTTTGATTTAGTAATAGCTAACGGGGAGAATCTTGCAGGAGGATTGGGCATTACACCCAAAACAGCCAAAGAGATGTTTGAAATTGGTATTGATGTTTTTACAAGTGGAAATCATCTCTGGGATAAAAAAGAAATAGTTGATTTTTTATTAGATGAAAAAAGAATCCTTAAACCAGCCAATTATCCACCTGAAGCACCAGGAAATGATTTTTACATTTATGAGACCCAGCAAAAAAATAAAATTGCAGTTCTTAATTTAATGGGAAGAGCATTTACAGTAACCATTGATTGTCCCTTTCGATGTATAGATAAATATCTGGATAAACTTCAAAAAATTACTAATATAATTTTTGTCGACCTTCATGCTGAAGCAACTGCAGAGAAGATGGCTCTTGCATGGTATCTTGATGGCAAGGTTTCCGCAGTAATCGGATCTCACACACATATACAAACTGCAGATGAAAGAATTTTACCCAAAGGCACTGCTTATATTACTGATGCAGGAATGACAGGACCACACGATTCAGTGATAGGAATAAAGATTGAAGATGCTATAAATCGTTTTATCAAACAAATCCCAGTCCGATTTACTCCTGCAAAAGGAAATTTGAAATTTAATGGTGTAATCATTTCCATTGATGAACAAACCAGTAAAGCAATAACTATTCAAAGATTATCAATTCCATTAGAAACATGAACTTAAAAGCTAAGATAGAGGATTAAATATTTGTTCTTATTGAAATATGGAAAAAATTTTATTCGGAAAAAAAGTTGCAAAGAAAATTCTTGAAGACCTGAAAGTAGAAGTTGAAAAACTATCTAACATTGGGGTTGTTCCATTATTAACAATATTTATGGTTGGCAAAGATCCTGCTTCAGATTATTATTCTCAAAATATTATAAAAAATGGGAATAAGCTTGGCATTAAGATAAACTTAATAAGTTTACAGAAAGATATTCAAGAAGATGAACTAATTAAACAAATTGAGGATGCCAATGTAGATTCAGATGCGCATGGAATTTTATTGCAAATGCCCTTACCTTTTCACCTTCAAGCTGATAAAGTTACTATGGCTATTAATCCTGAAAAAGATGTTGATAGTCTACATCCCCTGAATGCTGGTAAACTATTACTCGGGAAAGAATGCTTCATACCCTGCACCCCTGCTGCTGTTTTAGAGTTAATAAAATTCTATAATATCAATACTGATGGCTCAAAGGTTGTTATCTTAGGCAGAAGCAACATCGTTGGTAAGCCTTTAGCAAATTTGCTTTTGAAAAAGTGCAAGTATGCCAATGCAACAGTAACTGTTTGCCATTCTCATACAAAAGATTTGGAAGAAATTACAAAATCAGCAGATATTTTGATTTCAGCTATTGGAAGACCATATTTTGTTACAGAAAATAAGGTAAAAAAAGATTCAATTATTATTGATGTTGGGATTAATAGAATTTTGGATAAAGATTCAAAACAGTATAAGTTTGTTGGTGATATTGATTATGAAAATGTATTTGAAAAAGTTAAAGCGATTACTCCTGTGCCGGGTGGAATTGGTTCAATAACAATTGCAACTTTAATGTCTAATATTATTAAAGCTACTAATATTTCTTTAAAAGAGAATAAATAATAAGAATTTATTTCACATGAATTTTCAAAAAAATATAAGAAAAAAAACTTTTTTATTGACTAATAAAAAATAAAAATAAATATTTGTTCAAAGATAGGAGGTATCTAATGTTACGAAAGAAGTATTTCCTAATTATTAGTATTTTAATAATATCAGTAATGATTACAATTATTAGCTGTGGACGGAAAGGCACATTAAATCCCAATACAGCACCTTTTGTTGAAATTTCTAAGTATAGTGGTATTGCAAAAACTGATACTTTAATGACAGATTCAGTAATGTTTTCTTTATTGCAGACAAATGTTGATTCTTTTATTGATCCTGCAATATATGATTCTATATTTTATCAAATAATCTATTGGAATGCCTGGGATGTAGATGGCTCTATTAAGGGTTATGCGTATAGAATTGGAACCTGGGACAGCACTGCAACTGAAACACCTTGGAAATATGACAAAGCTTATGGTATCACAGTTAATGAGGATGGCTGGGTTCTTCACAAGCAACCAAATGGAGAGTTCGATATATGGACTCCACCAGATGAGCGCTATGCAAAAGCAATAGTATATTTCCCTTCTACAGATACAACTGATTTCAAGAAAAATTTTGGAAAATTCGAAGTTAAATGCAAAGATGACCGCAACGATGAATCAGAAGTGTCTATAAAATATTTTATTACTTACTCTGAAGTCCCTTTAACTCGTGCCTCAACTTCACAGGGAAATATTGATTCATGCAGAGTCGGCACAGCAATTCTTTTTGAATTTCAGGTAGATGACGCGGACCCATATGGATACGGTAAAGAAGCTGCATATTACAAATACCGTCTTGTTTATTATGAAAAAACAGATGTAGCAGATTCTATGACTGTTGAATGGGATGAAAATGTTGTATGGGACAGCACAGAATGGTATTCAACTGCAGAATATGATGAGCACGATAAAGTATTATTAATGGCAAATTATCCTGATGGCATCCCTGATAATAAACCCATTTTACGAGTTAATGAACTTAATAAAGTTACTCAAATACAAGTAAGAGCAGTTGATAAAGCTGGGATTGAAGACCCTGATTATGCATCAATGTCATTTTTTGTTAGGGGTCATTTTACACCGGAAACAAGACCGTTTATGAGTTCCTGGGAACTTAATGAAGACCCTTCAATGGATATTTTACCACATATTTATGTGCTTGGAGAATATTTTTGGTTACCTTATGCACCAGCTGCTGAAGTATTACCACACAGGGAAGTTATGGGTGAGGATCATTATGGGAACAAATTCTATATGGATAAAAATGGTATCCTGTCTGCATTCTGGTCTGATGATATTGAAGTGTATATGAAATGGGAATATTATGGAGAATATATATATGATTCAAGAACAAGCAGTAAGCGACTTGCAGAATATACATTTTATTATGACTCAACTTATGC
>DAOVPZ010000114.1 GCA_030628975.1 Candidatus Cloacimonadota bacterium | reverse complement strand
TGGCGAAGGGAAAAGCTCACCGAGCATCCAGGATGTTCGGTTTTTTTTATAATATTCATTACAAAAACAACAAGGACACAGTGAAAAGGATTGCCTTTTAATAATAAATGTTAGAATGTAAAGTAATATTTATTCGTGTTAATTCGCTTGCCTTGCCATAGTTTTAACGAAGGCAGGTGGCTAAAAAAGGATTTACACATGAAAAATATTAATAAAAACATCGGATTATATTTTATTATAGATGGAGCTTTCACAAGAGATTTTGTTGGCTTGACAAAGTTAGCTATCAATGCTGGTTTGAAAATCATTCAATATCGTGATAAAAATGTAGAAATATCCAAAATGTTGAAAAACGCTATAAAAATTCGAGAATTAACAGAAAAATCAGATACAATTTTTATCGTTAATGATAATGTTGAAGTTGCCCTCAAATCCAATGCAGATGGAGTTCATATTGGACAAAAGGATGAAAAATTTGAGAATGTTAGAAAGCTTGTTCCTGATAAAATAATTGGATTGAGCACAGAAAATATTGAACAGTCATTAATTGCAGAAAAGATAGGGACTGACTATCTTGGCGTAGGACCGATATTTTCTACTCCCACTAAACTCGATGCTGCATCTCCAATTGGAGTTAAAAAATTGGTAGAAATAGTAAAAGCTACTACAATCCCTATCGTTGCAATCGGTGGAATACATCTTGAAAACTTAGAAAATGTTTTGGAAACAGGTGTAAATGGGGTTGCAATAATTTCTGCAATTCTTGCTACTCGAAATCCAGAAGAAGAAGTAAAAAAAATAAACTCAATTATTAAAAGGTTTAGGGAAAGGAATCCATTATGATTGACAAATTAGATGTTTATGAAATGCTATCAAAAATCCGCAAACAAAAACCATTGGTACATCACATTACTAATTGGGTAACAATTTATGATTGTGCAAATATCGTTCGTATAATCGGAGGATTACCAATAATGGCTCATGCTCCTGAAGAATGTGGAGATATGACTGCAATTTCTGATGCATTGGTTCTCAATATCGGCACCCTTACAACCCCTTTAATTGACTCAATGAAAATAGCAGCAAAATCTGCCAATAAAAAGGGAATACCTGTTATTTTAGATGCTGTTGGAGTTGGAGCCACAAAATTTAGAGATGAAAAAGCTTTGGAATTGATAAATGAGTGTAAGATTAATGTCATAAAAGGAAATTCCTCAGAAATTGGTAAGTTAGCTGGAGAAGATGTAATGACAAAAGGTGTTGAAGCTACAGATGTGCAAATTGATTTAGTGGAAACTGCAAAAAAATTATCCAAATCTAAAAATTCAACAGTTGTTATTACCGGAGTTCAAGACATTGTTGCTCATAAAGATGATATTTATATTGTAAAAAATGGTGATGAAATGTTGAGTACATTTGTAGGAACAGGTTGTTTAGTTGCTTCAGTAATTGGTTGCTTTTGTGGTGTTGAAAAAAATTATACAAAAGCAGCAGCTTCCGCATTGGTCTGCTTTGGCATTGCTGCTGAGTTAGTTGCAAAAGATGTGGATACACCATCTGCCTTTAAAGAAAGATTCTTTGACAAAATTTATACACTCAATAAAGATGATATCTTGAAAATGCAAAGAATAGATAAAATATTATGAGTCTAAAAAACCACACAAAAAACCAAAAATTGCCTCTCCAAATTAGTCCTTTGTAGCAGAGCTGTTTTTCTATTATTATCGTATTTCATAGTTTTTTGTGTCCATTCGTGGTTAATTAATAAGAGGAAAAATGACACAACTTAAAATGGCAAAAGATGGTATCATCTCCAAAGAGATGAAAATTGTAGCAAAAGATGAAAAGGTTGATTCGGAATGGTTGAGAGTAGAAATCATCAAAGGACATATTGTAATTCCTAAAAACATTAATAGAGATTTTCATCCTATGGGTATAGGAAATAAGCTCCGAACAAAAATAAACGCTAATATTGGCACTTCTCCAGATCATTTTGACCTTAAAGAAGAACAAGAAAAATTAAAGGTGGCTGTTGCTTATGGTTCAGACAGTGTAATGGATTTATCTACCGGTGGAAATCTGACTGAAATAAGAAAAGCAATTCTTTATCAATCACCTGTAATGGTTGGCACTGTGCCAATATATCAAGTTGCATCCGAGCTTCTCAATAACAATAAAGATATTTCTGTGATGACAGTAAACCAACTCTTTGAATCAATAGAAAGACAGTGTGATGAAGGAGTTGATTACATCACAGTACATTGTGGTGTTACACAAAAGGCAATCCAGACTCTTAAGAAAAATCCCCGTTTGCTAGGCATTGTAAGTAGGGGAGGTTCATTACTTATGAAATGGATGCATAAACACAAGAGTGAAAATCCCCTTTACGAATATTATGATAGACTTCTTGATATTGCAAGAAAATATGATGTTACTTTGAGCTTGGGAGATGGATTAAGACCAGGCTGTTTGGCAGATGCAAGTGATTCAGCTCAATTTATGGAATTGATTATCCTTGGTGAATTAGCAAAAAGAGCACTTGAAAATGATGTGCAAGCTATGATTGAAGGTCCTGGTCATATCCCTTTAAATGAAATAGAAGCAAATATGAGACTTGAGAAATCAATCTGTAATGGAGCGCCTTTTTATGTTTTAGGTCCTATTACAACTGATATTGCTCCAGGATATGACCATATCACAAGTGCAATTGGGGGAGCCTTGGCAGCATATTTTGGTGCTGACTTCTTATGTTATGTTACTCCTTCGGAACATCTTTGTTTGCCCAATATGGATGATGTTAAAGAAGGTGTAATTGCAGCACGAATTGCAGCTCGTTCTGCAGATATTGCAAATGGTATTACTGGTATAATAGATGATGATAATAAAATTTCAAATTACCGTAGTAACCTTGATTGGGAGGGAATCTACAAAGTGGCAATTGACCCTATTCTTGCGAAGAAAAGAAGAAAGGAAAGTGAAGATTTCTCGGAAGATGTTTGTACAATGTGTGGTAAACTTTGTGCTATCAAAACTGCTAAAAAAGATAGCAAATAATAATTTATTACCATCAAATGGCAATTTATAGCCTTACAGTAGCAGCAAGCGACACTTCTGGTGGAGCTGGTATTCAAAGGGATTTGAAAGTCTTTCATGATAATGGAGTGTGGGGACTTTCTGTTATTACTGGTATAACTGCACAAAATTTTAATAATGTCTTTTATAAAAAATCTTTAGATAAAAATGAGGTTGAAATTCAACTCAAAACAGTATTTGAAAATTTCAGAATATCAGCAGTAAAAATTGGAGTGGTTTTCAATGAAGAAATCATGAAACTCGTCAAAAAATATTTATTAAGTAATCACATAAAAAATATAATTATTGATCCAATTATATCTGCAAGTGATGGTTCAAAGTTATTATACAATTATGCAATAAAATATTTCAAAGAGGAATTTTTAAAGATAGCAAACTTAATTACACCAAATATTCCAGAACTTGAATTAATATCAGGAAACAAAATCCAAAATGAGGATGATATTATATCAAATGCAAAGAGTTTATCTACAAAATATAATACCCATATTTTTGTTAAAGGGGGGCATTTTAATACAAATAAAAAAATTGTTAAAGATTATTTAATAAAAAATAATAAGATAAAAATTTTTGAAAGTAGCAGACGAAAGTTATCTCAAACTCATGGAACAGGTTGTATAATATCTTCAGCAATTACTGCAAATATTTCTAAAGGTTTGAGTTTAGAGGAATCAATTATAAGGGCAAAAGAATATTTCAATTCTATAATGGAAGCTATTTAGATAAATAAAATATTTTATTAACTCAAGTTTCGCAGGAGATATTATAAAAATTTAACTATGATTTATTTAGTAACTTCCACTTCGGCGAAACTTGAGTAACTAATTACAAATATCTAATTTCTAATTTCAAATGAAATTTCAAATAAAAAGAATCAAAATATTGGTCTCGTCTTGGCGAAGCAAGCCGTAACCAGATAAGAATGATCTCAAAAGCGGTTCCAAAGTTATCAGCCAAAGACTGATCTGCCTATGGGATGAAAAGGTGAAGCGAAAGTATACTGGGAAGAAGCCAATGAACTTAACCCCGTTAGATATTAGGGCTATTAGATATTCTTTCTGATATATATATGAGATTATCTAACGGGGTAAATTTAATTTTTTCATCAATCATAATTAAATCAAAGCAGAAAAAATGACTTTGACATTTAAATTTTGACATTTTATTTGTCATTAGATATTTGGATTTAGAAATTAAATTAAATTTAATCAAATTTTACAGAAGGTATTATAAAAAGCTAACTATGATTTATTTAGTAACTTCCACTTCTGCGAAACTTAAATTATTAACATAATAATTTATTAAAATTTTTT
>DAOVPZ010000066.1 GCA_030628975.1 Candidatus Cloacimonadota bacterium | reverse complement strand
GTTGCTGGAATTGACATCACAAAAGGTGAACTTAAAGTGGGAGATACAATCCATATTAAAGGACATACCACTGATTTCACTCAGAAAGTGGATTCAATTCATATTGAAGAGAATGCTATTGAAAAAGCTAAAATTGGCGACTCTATTGGAGTGAAAGTCAAAGAACATGTTCGCCAGCATGATACTGTATACTTAGTGATAGAAGAAGAATAAGCTGAAAAAAGGTTTTTATTTATACACTAAATAAGAAATAAACGCAACAGAAGTGCGTCTACGCACCTGCTTTATGTAGCATAGATGCAATATTGCGTTTATGTAATTGTCAGCGGTAAGCTTAACAAGATATCCCAATCTTGACAACAAATGAATAATTTGACATGAAGAAAGATGACATTCTAGAAAAATACAAAGACTATCCCGAAATTATTGACAGTCCTGTGGAAATGAACGAACCAAACTCCTCAATTAAAATATTTGAAGGAGAATATTTAATTAAGGATAAGATTAATGAAATCAAGGTAAATGGACAAATATCGTATGAGTGGTATCCTAACTCTGGGGCACATTTTTCAGGCATACCTCTAATTGAAACCAGTAAGCTATTTAAAATTACAAACGGATTTAATTCTTTTAGAATAATAATTGATGGTTTAGAATTTGGACAAGGTTTCATTACTAACACAAATTTCGGGAGCTTCAATAATGATGCATATATTAAAGGCATTTTGGCTCAACAAGCTATTTTGGGAGACAAGTCAATAGCTATCGAGAAATTAAGATTTTCAGTTCCAAATCTTAGAGAATTTCATGGATTGTCAGTAAAGAGAGTAACGGAGAAAAACATTTCCGTTTCCAGGAATAGATTGAGATTGGAAAATGAAAACTTTATTATTATACTGGATAAATGTTACAATTATAAAGAACTCTATAAGGCCTTAGAAGCAAAAGGTGGTTATATTATTCTTTATGGTGGCGAATTGACAAGTAAAAAGGGTTCTATACTAATTGAAGACATTAAGGATACTTTACACTGCTTAGACACTTTTCTAAGCTTTTTAAATGGCAGAAGGACATCTGCACTTTTTATTCACGGAGTTTATGACAACCAAACAATTTGGTGTGATTATACAAATTACCATACTGACAATTTTAAAACCGTTCCAACTTGGCCTCAAAGGCATTCTGTGATAGGTCTAAATGAACTATGGCAAAAATTTAGCACAATATGGAAAGATAATGACGACAAAAACTTCTTAACAACTATAATTCATTGGTATGTAGAAGCAAATGGTCATGCTGGATTTTCGGAAGGCTCAATAATAATGGCACAGACCGCTTTAGAATTATTATATAACTGGTGGATAATTGAAAATAAAAAGCTTATTGTTGGTAAGGATTCTGAAAACATAAATGCTTCTAATAAAATTAGATTACTTCTATCTCAATTAAATATTTCACATTCAGTTTCAAAGTCATTTACATATTTACAATCATTCATCAATGAAAGCAAAGACATTATTGATGCACCTGATGCAGTTGTTCAAATCAGAAATGCCATTGTTCATTCTCAAGAAGAAAAAAGAAAAAAGCTCAGCGCTATCCACTATAGAGCCAAATACGAAGCATTACAACTTTGCCTCTGGTATATTGAAATGTCTTTGCTCTGTATCTTAGACTTTGATGATAAATATTTTAATAGATGCTCTAAAGAACTATATGCAAGTAAAGCAGAAGAATATGTTCCATGGACAAAGAAAGACGACAATAAATGAAAGAGACAAAAAAGCCTACCGCTAACATCGGCTATAGGCAATGGCGGGTGATAGTAAAATTAAAGTGTAAAACATATAATTAACTTTGGTGCTCAGCGAACAGTGACGTGTCTTTAAAACCGTCACTGCGCATAGCCGGAACCGTTAGACGAAATTCGGCTTGGCAGAATGAAGTCAAATTTAATAGAAACAAAAACTTATAAGTGAAAGTAATGAAAACGCTTTATGAGACAACACAAGCAACTTTTTTGGGGGAAAAGACACTCGAACAAAAATACTTGGAATTAATCAATGAAGAGTATAGCTTCTCTAAGGAAATTAACATCTTAGATAAAATTGATTGGGATTTTAAAGATTTTACCACTCAATATCTCACACATAAATTCCATTCATATCCTGCAAGATTTATACCCCAAATCCCTCTAACTTTTATTAAAATTTTTACTAAAGAGAGAGATACTGTTTTAGATCCGATGTGTGGATGTGGAACAACACTAGTAGAAGCTTTTCTAAATAATCGAAATTCTGTTGGCAACGATTTCAATCCACTTGCAGCTTTGATAAGTAAAGTAAAAACTACCTTAATTGATGAAAATGAGTTTAGATATTTTAATAAAAAATTAGCGGTAATGAAGCGATATTTAGATTTGGATTATAGAAGAGTTGATGAAAGAATTAATAATCTTCCCAATAGAAAAATAAGTAAGATATTTAATAGAGTTGTGATTTCAAAATTAGAGGCGATTCGTGAAACTCTATTAGAAGTAAAAGAAGAAGAGCATAATGAGTTATTTGATTTTGGAAGAGTAGCTTTATCTTCTACAATCTGGTCATTAGTGGAAAATGGGAATGGAGTTAATGTTGATGATCTGTTTTTGAAAAAAGTGAAATTTATGCAGAACAAGTTAAATAAGACAACTAAGATTATCAAAATAATTCCCAAGGTAAAAGTAATTTGTGGTGATGCAAGAAAATTAAAAGTTAAGACAAATACAATAGATCTCATAGTAACATCTCCTCCATATGTAAATGCTTTAGATTATTACAGAGCACATATGTATAATATGCTATGGTTAGGAATGGATTTTGATTTATTTAGAAAACACGAAATTGGAGGACATTCTCATTTTATAACAAACAGATTTAGATTACTTTCAGAATATTTGGGGGATATGCTCCGTTCCATTATAGAAATGAATCGTGTTCTTAAAAAAGGTAAGTTATGTGTAATAGTAGTGGGTAATTCTAGTTTAGAATATGAATTGATTGAAAGTCACAAATTTTTTGCTACAATGTCCGAGAACATAGGATTTAAACCAGTAAAGACGATCTTTAGAAATATAGATAAAACGAAGAAATATACAAGCGCAGACATAGGAAAAATTGATGATGAGTATATACTTGTGATGCAAAAAACTAATGATACAGAAGTTGTTGCCAATGATGATAATTTTATTGAAGGAGTCGTAAAAGAACAAATGATTGGATTTAGAGAACAAATAAAGATTGTACAGGGTACTTCGATTAGAGGAAGAAAACCTACAAAAGAGAGATTGTTAAAAAATATTAATAAAATAAGCGAAGCAATAGAAACAATACCTCAAGACATCAAAGTAAAGGGGTGAAAATATGAAAAAATTGATCAGTAAAATAATTCATTCTATTTTGACTGGAGAGGATTATCGCACTTATGTCCTTGCAACGATAAATAAGAGGTTTATTGATAAAGTGCAAGAATTAACCACCGACATTTTTGAATATAAACGAAATGGAGATAATTGGCTTGAAAAACTTTTAGATGACACATACAAAAAGAAAGGGAAAGCGAACAAATTCAAACTACTTTGGTTTGGTGGACTAAACGATAAGACTGTAAAAAATATGACAGGAGGTACATCTAAAAAGGAAGTATGCTTAGATTTGGGCAAGAAGAATATAGAGGCATTAAAACTTTTACTAAAAGAACTTGAGAGCACAGAGAACTTATATCAGATCAAAATAATAATTAAGAAAAACAATGAACAAGTTGAATTAAATGATGTTGAAAGCTTATTTTTTGTCAACATTATCTCGGCAATGAAGTTAACGATTCAGGGTGGTGCATGGAGTGAAGTAGGGAAAAAGACTGAAAAGGGTCTATTATTTACAATATTTAAATTATTGAAAGTTCCAGAAGATGATTATGTGTTGATTTTTGATGAAATGAAGAAAAAGGGATTGGTTGAGAACAGAGAAATTGATGCTATAGTATTCAATAAGGATAAAGAACCTCTAACCGTTGAATTGAAACTGCTTGGGATTGGAAATCCAGAAATTGGTGACGAGGCACTTGCTAGAAAAGTGGATTTGTTTTTAATTGATAGACTAACGGAAATGATGAAAAGAGAATGTGAAAAAATAGGGGTCAAAGTAATTGAGTTTAGACAAGAGAATTCTCTAAAGGAAATATATGAGTTTTTTATTTCAAAGAATGTAAAATGTAGTCCACCCGAGGAAATGATATCAAATCAATTGGAAGACAAGATAGATGAAATAATAGATGAATGGAGAGAATCAAAAGAGGAATTAAGGATTATTAGGAAATTGAAAGAATGGACAAAATAATCACCAAGCCGAACTCTGCGTCCCGATTTATCGGGGCTTGAATATAAGTTTGTGAAAATACTATATAAACTAGCTTTTTTACTTTATATTAAGTTATATACAAATTTTAATAAAATAATGTAACAGACATAATTGAATACAATATAAACAAAAAAATGTCAGAATTATTAACTATTAAACAAGCAAATGGGTAAATTAATATTGGTGGAAACATGGAATTAATTGATAAAGATGAGATTCTATTTTATATTTCAAAAGAAACAATGCAATATGAAGCATTAGAAAAAATTGGTAGATATTTGACTGAAGAAGAATTAGATATTGCAAAAGAAGGGCTTGAATGGGGTTTGATGACAGATATTGATTCAGTATATAATACAATTATTTTTGAAATGTTACAAAAAGAGTAAATATATGGAAAAAGATAAAATAATCTATTCAATTAATGTTGAAGATGTACAAACTGTTGCAAAACAGGAAATAAACAGAAAACTATCAAAAAAGAAATAAATGATATAACAGTTATAATTATAAACTTTTACTCTCTTATCCAAAAAAATTGACACAAACATACTATATTTCTTCCCATAACTTCGTATTCAAAATGAATAAAATTTGTGATAATTCGTCCACCCTCCGTAGCATTGCTACTGCGGAGGACGGGTGTTAATTTCCACCAAAGGTGGACAGGCGTGGTTAATAATCTTTAGAGCAAATATGAAAAAAGAAAAATACTTAGTAACCAGTGCACTACCTTATGCTAATGGTGATCTGCATATTGGACATCTTGCAGGTGCATATCTGCCTGCTGATATATTTGTTCGTTTTCAAAAACTGCTTGGAAATGATGTAATTTATATCTGTGGGACAGACGAACACGGTACACCAATTTCCATAAAAGCAGACCAGAAAAAAGTTCCTCCAAGAAAAATCGTAGACAAATACCATAGAAGAATCAAATCGGTTTTTGAAGGGCTTAATTTTTGTTTTGATAATTTTTCAGGAACCGCTCGTCCTGTTCATTATAAAATCTCTCAGCAGTTTTTTACCAATCTATTAAAAAATGAGTATATAACAACCCATACAAACAAACAGCTTTATTGCCCTAATTGTAAGCGTTTTCTGCCAGACAGATATGTTGAAGGTGAATGTCCGTTTTGTCACTCTAAAGAAGCTCGTGGGGACCAATGCGATGCCTGTGGAAAACTTATTGATGCTATTCAATTAATAAATCCTGTTTGCATAACATGTGGTCATAATCCAATTATTAAGGAAACAACAAACTGGTTTCTGAATCTACCGAAATTCTCAGATAAGCTTGAAAAATGGATTGAATCAAAAACTGAGTGGAAAGATAATGTAAAAAAGTTCATTCTTGGCTGGCTAAAATCTGGCTTAAAAGAAAGAGCAATTACCCGAGACCTTGATTGGGGTGTTCCAGTACCTCTTGAAAATGCAAAAGGGAAAGTAATTTATGTCTGGTTTGAGGCTCCAATCGGATACATTTCATCAACTATTGAATGGGCAGAAAAGATTGGAAAACCTGAAAAATGGAAAGATTACTGGTTTGATAAAAACACAAAACTAATTCATTTTATCGGTAAAGACAACATTCCATTTCATACAATAATCTGGCCTGCTGTTCTGATGGGTCAGGATGAAGATTATATTTTACCTTATCTCTTATAGATGAAATATCTTTCAGGATTTCATTATTTTTTGCAGACAGATTTTTGGGGAAAGGAATCTCATGATTAAAATGTTTATCCGAAAACCTCAACACGCGATTTACAAAATTTCCAAAAATATTTGCTAAATCTGTATTATATTTCTCCTGAAACTCTTTCCAAACAAAATCACAATCTTTATTTTCAGGGGCATTTGCAGCAAGATAATATCGCAAAGGGTCAGCGGGGAAATCTTCCAAATATTCGTTTATCCACACAGCCCAGTTTTTGCTTGTGGAGATTTTTCTTCCCTCAAGATTAAGAAATTCATTTGCTGGAACATCATAGGGCAAAACATAATCATCATCCTGACCCATCAGAACCGCAGGCCAGATTATTGTGTGAAAAGGAATGTTGTCTTTACCAATAAAATGAATAAGTTTTCTCTCTTTATCAAACCAATAATCTTTCCACTTTTCAGGCTTTCCAATCCTTTCTGCCCATTCAATAGTAGATGAAATGTATCCGATTGGAGCCTCAAACC
>DAOVPZ010000101.1 GCA_030628975.1 Candidatus Cloacimonadota bacterium | reverse complement strand
GAATTTCTTTTTTGTGGATAAACAAATTTATAAATCTTACTAATATAACATTGAATTCATATGGATAAACAGCGTAAACCTGTTTCTACCCACCGAATGGCGGGTAGATTTGGGTTTATCCCAAATCATAACTTGATTGTTCGCATATTTATAATAATAAATATTATAGTATTGGTGGTGATATGAAAATTCTAATACAAAGAGTTAAAAAAGCGTCGGTTACTATTGAAGGAAAACTAATCTCTAAAATTGGAGATGGCTTACTTATCTTTCTTGGTATTTCTCAATCAGATACTATCAACCAGGTTGAGTATTTAGCCAAAAAATGTATAAACCTCCGAATCTTTGAAGATGAAAATGGAAAGATGAATATGAGTGTTAGAGATATTGGCGGTGAAATTTTAGTAGTTTCACAGTTTACTTTGTATGCAGACTGTAGTAAAGGGAACCGTCCAAGTTTTACAAATTCTGCTGAACCAGAGATTGCTGAAAAATTATATGTAGAATTTGCTGATGAATTAAACAAAAATGGAATCAAGCCAAAATTAGGAATCTTTGGAGCTTTGATGGAAGTGGAATTAGTGAATTTTGGACCTGCAACATTCATTTTGGAAAGATAGTTAACCGCATAGCGTGGTAAACCGTAAAGATTAAAGATTAAAGGTAAAAGATTAAAATTCTATCCCCAATCCAATTGGGGACAAAATTTAAATTTTGATCCCGGTATGTCGGGAAAAAAAGACCCGTTCTCCGTCCCGATATAATCGGGACTGTGAAGGGTGAATTTTATTTATAATACTATAGAACTCCGAGAGATTTCAATAAATAAATTTTTTTTCTTCGTGCCCTTAGAGTGCTTTGTGTTTAAAAAACCTCTGCGTTCTCAGCGGTTAATTCCCAAAATCTTGACAGCAAAAAAGTCAAAAGGAAATTACCAACTCTAATGAATAAAAATAAATATCTTTTCGAAATAGGTGTGGAAGAATTACCTGCTTCTTATATCCGACCTGCAATTGATTTTATGGTTAATTATTTTGATGACCAATTTCATAATCATAAGATAGAATTCCAAAACATCGAGAAATATTCTACTCCAAGAAGATTGGCTTTAATAATCAATGGATTTTCTGATAGCCAAAAAGATAGTAAGAAAGAAATAATTGGTCCCCCAAAAACAATTGCTTATGATAATGAAGGAAATTTAAATAAAATTGGTTTGGGATTCATAAAAAAACAAAATCTTTCTTTACAAGATATTATCATTAAAAAGCTTGAAAAAGGTGAATATATAACTGCAATTAAAATTATTAAAGGAAAACCAACAAGTGAGATTCTGAAACAAATATCTATCGAAGTAATTAATAAAATCCAATTTCCCAAAACAATGAGATGGTTTGATAATGGTATCTCATTTGCTCGTCCAATTCGATGGATTGTGGCTTTATTTAACCAAACTATCTTGTCATTCCAAGTAGGAGATGTTAAAAGCAATTGCTATAGTTTCGGAAATCGATTTGAAAATATCCATAATAGATTTGATATCAGGAATATTGATGAATACCAATCTGAATTGGAAAATCATTTTATTATACCAGACAGAGAAAAAAGAAAGAAATTAATCATTAAACAAATTCAAGAAACTGCTAATAAAGTTAATGGAATACCAACAGCAGATGCTCAATTAATTGAAACTGTGACTGATTTAGTTGAATATCCTTCGACAAGTTTAGGTAAATTTGATAATAGTTTTCTTAAACTTCCTAACGAGATACTAATTACCACACTTTCTGAGATTAAAAAGTGCTTCTCGGTTTCCAACCAAAAGGATGAGTTGTTACCATATTTTATCTGTATCAGCAACAGTAATCCGCAAACCATTGATAAAATCAAATACGGGTATGAGAGGGTCATAAACGCCCGTTTCACAGATGCTAAATTCTATTTTGAAACAGATAAAAAAACTAAACTCATCAATCGTATTGAAATTCTTAAGAAAATTACTTTTCAAAAAGATTTAGGAACTTTATTTGATAAGACTGAACGAATGCGAAAAATCGGAAAATATATCGCGAATACACTAAATTATGATGATAATAAAATTGATAGAGCTGTCCTTCTTTCCAAAACAGATTTAACCACATTAATGCTTGGAGAAAAGGAATATACAAAATTGCAAGGTTTTATGGGATGGCAATACGCCCTTTATGATGGTGAGGATAAAGAAGTTGCAAAAGCCATTTTTGAACAATACCTTCCCAGGTATAAAGATGACATTCTTCCTGAAACAAAAACAGGTATTGTCTTATCCCTTGTTGATAAGATTGATACAATTTGTGGCTGTTTTTTTGTGGGACTCTCTCCAAGTGGTTCATACGACCCTTTGGGCTTGCGAAAAGCTGGAAATAGTGTTATAAAAATTCTAGATAATCATAATTTATCTATTTCGCTTAACAACCTTATTGCACAAAGTATGAAATCCTTTGTTCTAGACGATAAAAAAGATATTGATTTTATAAAATCTGAATTACTTTCTTTTTTCAAACAAAGAATAAAAAATCATTTCCACCAGATGACGGATGAAATTGATTATGATGTTATAAATGCAATTATGGCAAGTGGATTTTTTGATATTCCTGACTTAATTATAAGAGCAAAAAATCTTCAAATCTTCAAATCTCATAAAGACTTTCGTAAACTTATTATTGGATTTAAGAGAGCATCAAATATCCTTTCAGATTCAGAAGAAGAAGCAGAATTAGATGTCCATTTACTCACAGAATTTGAAGAAAAGAAACTCTATCAAAAAATCATACAAATAACACCAGAATATTTAAATTGTGTAAAAGACAAGAATTATCAAAAAAGTTTTGATATATTAGTGTCTCTGAAAGATGATATTGATGACTTTTTTGATAATGTAATGGTAATGGTTGAAGATAAAAAAATCAGGGAGAATAGAATGGCATTATTGAGGATAATAAATCAAACTTTCTTAAAAACTGCGGATTTATCAAAAATTGTATATGAAATTTAATTAGTTTAAATAGTTGAACTGGTTGAAATGGTTGAAATGGTTGTCCCGATACATCGGGATCCGCCTCTGGCGGAAAATGATTAAACTGATTCAATCCCCGATTTAATCGGGGACAACTGATTTAGAAGAATAAAAATGTCAATAAAAATTTCTCATAGAGCAAAAGCAATTAAACCCTCACCAACGCTTACTGTTTCTTCATTAGCAAAAAAAATGCAAGCAGATGGGATTGATGTAATTAATTTTGGCGTAGGAGAACCTGATTTTAATACTCCTGATTATATTAAAAAAGCAGCTAAAAAAGCAATTGATGATAATTTTACTAAATATACTGCCTCTGCTGGTATTCTTGAATTAAGAGAAGCAATCTCTCTTAAATTCAAAAAGGATAATAATCTTAATTATCAACCTGAAGACATTTTTGTTTCACCAGGAGCAAAAGCTTCAGTAATAAACATCTTAATGGCAGTATGCGATCCTCGCGATGAGGTTTTGATTCCATGTCCATACTGGGTTAGCTATACTTCTCAGGTAGAAATGGTGGATGCAATTCCTGTTCTTTTGCCCACTAATATGTCCTCCAATTTCAAAATAAATGCAAAACAACTTGAAGATGCAATCTTATCTCTTAGTAACCCCAAAGCTCTTATTTTGAATTCTCCAAATAATCCAACTGGTGCAGTTTATAATAAAAAGGATTTAGAGAAAATTGCTGAAGTTTGTGTAAAACACAATATTTTGATAATATCCGATGAAATTTACGAAAAAATAATTTATGATAACGAGCAACATATTTCAATTGCTTCCATTTCAAATGAAGTCTGTGAAATTACTGTTGTAATAAATGGTGTTTCAAAAGCCTATGCAATGACAGGCTGGCGACTTGGTTACTCTGCTGGTCCTACTGAAATTATTCAAAGAGCCAGTCGCATACAAAGTCATACAACCTCCTGTGTAAATTCTATGACACAAAAAGCTGTTGTTACTGCCTTATCAGAAGATGATGGAAGCATAGAAATTATGCGTAAAACTTTTGAAAAAAGAAGAAATTTTTTAGTCAAAGAGTTAAATAAAATTAACAATGTAAAATGTTCTCTTCCTAAGGGTGCTTTTTATGCATTCCCAAATATATCTTATTATCTCCATAATAATAAAAATATTAAAAACTCAGTTGAATTGTGCCAATATTTGTTAAATGATTACCAGGTCGCCATAGTTCCGGGTTCCGCATTTGGTACAGATAATTATGTTCGATTTTCTTATGCAAACTCGATGGAAAATATTAAAGAAGGTGTAAAGAGATTTGCGGATGGACTAAAGAACCTATGATTAATTGTGAAAATAATTTTGAAACTCGAAACTGGAAACTGGAAATTTGAAACTTTATGGAAACCAAGACTAAGGAGTTGGTAATAAAAATAATCATTATTATTGTTTTTTAGTGTAACTTCATGGCTAAATAATATGGAATTCGGTGAAGAATGGAAAAGAAGAAGAGAAAGACGAAATAAAGAATTGTCTTCAATCTGGAAACTCTTGCTTAGAATAATAATATTAATTTTTGTAATATTACTTATTAAATTTTTCTCGACTGGTGGACCAGATAAATTTTTCAAAATGCTCACAAAATCTGAAGAATTCAAAACAGAAATAATCATAGATGAGGAAAAATGAGTTTGTTAATTATTGGCTCAATTGCGTTAGATACTATAGAAAATAGATACGGCAAAGTTGACGATGCACTTGGTGGTTCTGCTGTATATGCTTCATTAGCTGCCAGTTATTTTTGTGAAAATGTTTCAATCGTTGGTGTAGTTGGAACTGACTTTCCAAAAGAACATATTGAACTTTTAAATTGTAAAGGTATTGATACAAATGGATTAGAAATTG
>DAOVPZ010000082.1 GCA_030628975.1 Candidatus Cloacimonadota bacterium | reverse complement strand
TTCTGGCAATGTTTACATTGGAAATTGCATCCTGCAGTTCCCAGACATAAAATATCTGTACCTGGAAGCATATGAAGTTGTGGTTCTTTTTCTACAGGGTCTATATGAACGGCAGAAGGCTTTGCATAGACTATGTTATATAAGACCCCATCATGATTTTCTCTATTTCTACAGACACCTCTTTTCCCTTCAGAAATAATACATTCTCTGAAACAGAGTTGGCACTTTACTTTTTTGTCCTCATCAAGCTTCTGGTAAAACATTGCTTCCCTGAGGAGAGCTTTTGGTGTTGCACCGGTCACAGATTCATTCATATCTTCTCCTTGAACTTGATACATATTTGATGTTTTGGGCTTAATTCCTAAGTTTTTTATGCCACCTTGCCATAACAAGACAGCAATCAAAACTATGATTATGGTTAATAGAAATAAAATGGAAGGAGTAGAAACTTTTTTTAATATATCCATTTTTAATACATTCTTTTCCAGTTTTTGATTGTGATAATTTTTATAGGAATGTTTTTTTCTTATTTATAGTATTATATGAATGAAACTTTTCGTTTTTTTGATTCAATAGAACTTTAACTTTGCTATTAACTTTTTTTATCAAAAATACACAGATAAACCAAATTTAACAAGCATTGGTTTTAAAAAATAACATTTTGATGAATCATTTCTTTTCATTTCATTGGAATTATCTGAAAATTCTTTGAGAGAAGTTGTTTTGACTTTTTGGTATTTCAAGGAAATACCGTATTCAGAATGAATACTTATATTCTTTTTTACAAACCACTCTAATCCAGCAACTAATGATATTCCAACAGACCATTTGATTGACTTCGATGTCGTTGTTGAGGAAATCTCATTGGATTTGTTAATATTTATTTGTTCATATTTTCTTTTCGCATAGCTATAATTTGCAATAGGACCAATACCATAGTAGAATTAGATATTTTTTTCTGGATATGGATAAATGACATATTGGGTGGTAATGCCAATTACATAAGATTTTCTATTATCATCAAGTTCACTAGTCAAAGTATCTTGATATGTATCATCGCTAGAACATTCTCGTTTTTCAGCATCTAAATTTAGCCCTATTCTCCAAGCTGTTTTATCTGAAGAATGCCATTTATAAGAAATTAAAGCACCCTGAAATGATGAAAGCGTAAAATCCCTACCAATCTGGAATTGTAATGCTTTTGCTCCTTTTTGAATTGAGTTAGTTGAATTCTGGTTGTTACCATAGATTATACTCGTAGAAAATAAAACTAAAATAATGATTAGAATAATTATCCATTTGAATTTTTGTTTCATTATAATTTCTACTTTTATTTTATTTGTGATTACTTTAACCTGCCATTAATCAATCTTTTATATTGTTTTAATAATATGGATATTTTACAAAATTACCACAGCAAATTTGCTATGGAAAACATCTCATAGTTTTTGCAAATTTTTTATTATAAGACAATCTTTCTATGTTAATTATAATATTCCCTAAAAAGCGATCCTTAAAAAAATATTACATAGAATGTGATTTGTATGGTAACAAACCAAGCTGATTGAAAAAACCTTTTTTGTTTATAAGTAAAAATCAGTTTAATACATCATTCATCAAGTCTAAATAATCTGACAAAAGTCTTGTGATAAGAAATTTTTTCCTTACGAATTCTTTGCCTTTTTCTCCAAGTTCTGTGCTCAATTTTGGGTTTTGCAAAATTCTAATAATTTTATCTGCAAATCCTTTTGTGTCCGTGTGCTCAAGTAAAAAGCCATTTTCTCCATCTTTTATTTGAGCAGGTATTCCACCAACATTAGATGCAACAACAGGTTTCTTTTTCCAGAGCGCTTCAGTGACTGCAAGACAGAATCCTTCTCTTATGGACTTTTGAACAATAACTGTAGAGAATCTTTGTACAGCATTTACCAGAACATCATTGTTACCAACAACAAATATTACATCACCTTTTTCTATCAGTTTCTTTGCTTTTCGATGTACTCTTGAGTATATTGTCATACCCTCCGGATCATCTGGAGCGGTATTGTAACAATAAACTAATCTACAATCTATTTTCTCTTTCACAAGATTAAATACTTCAAGTAGGCCTTCGGGGTCCTTCCATGGATCCATTCGCGAGACCTGAGTGATTATAGGTTTATCGGTTGGGATTTGTGCTTTTTTAATGAATTTTAAGATATCTTTTTCAGAAAGATCCTTATTTTTTAAAGAAACTGGGTCAATTGCAGGACAAATAATTCTTTGTTCTACCGGGAGATCAGCTTTTTTATATTTTTCACTTGAAGAAATAATAACATCGTATTTAAGCATAAAATTTTTAAGAAAATTCCAAAGATCATTTTGAGGATCAGAAAGATCAATATGGCATCTCCAAATCCAGGGTTGTTGTTTCCTATAAAATCTTATAAGAGGAAGAGGTTGGGGGTCGTGAATTATCACGCAATCGTGATCTATGTGTGTAAAAGTGGAAAAATTCTCATTCGTTTGTGTATATAAGCTTTTTTTTAAATCTGATAAATTTATCTTTGCACCCTGAAGCCCGTTGTGGAACTTTTTGGTTATCATAAAAAAGTCCGGACTTCCGTGTAGTATTCTCCAACCTGCATCTAGTCCAATGTTATTCATTAATGGCACGAGTGAAACAAGCATTTCTGAAACACCACCACCTTGATAAGTGGAATTGATATGTAGTATATGCTTTCCATATAATTTTTTTGCATTCATGTAAATATTTGAAATAACTTCATCTCCCACAATTCCGATATAATCTTCTAATTTACGCATAATATCACCTCATTAAATTAGTGAATTAGTTAATTTGTGAATTAGTAAATTAGTTTACCAATTTATCAGTTTAACCATTTACCCTAATGGAATAGCTTCGCATTCCATAGGGTAAACCAATTCACCAGTTTACCAATTTACTAATTTACCAATTCTTTAATTAATAATCTTACACTCTTTACAGAATCCATGTTAAACCTGGCTTGAGAGTGTGTCAACCCAACCTTAATAGAATATGCTGATTTAGGAAGGATGTTAAAAACATCTTCATCAGTAACATCGTCTCCGATTGCTAAGATGAAATTCCAATCTTTATTTTCCAAAGGATCACTCGAAGAAATCCATTTCAATGCTGCTCGTCCTTTGTTTATTCCAACTTTTTTGATTTCAATTATTTTATTTCCTTCTAAAACACCAAGATTAAGGTTGGCAGTAAGACTCAGAAGAGCATCTTTTAGTTCCATATTTCTTACTAAAGCTAATTTATTATCAATTTGGCGATAATGCCATACAAGTGAGAATTCTTTCTCTTCAATAAAAGCTCGAGGAGTTCTATCAACATAATATTCAAGAATTGGCTGTATTTTTTCTTTCCAGTTGTCTTCAAGAGGCTCAATAGTTTCCCAATCTCTATCCTTTTCTTTGATCCAAGCGCCATGTTCAGCAATTAATCCAATTCTTATCTTGCTAAACCATTTCTCTAATGTCTGCTTATCTCGTCCACTTATGATTACTACTTCATTTTTTTTATTAAGGCAAAGGGATTTAAGCGTTTTTATAAGCTCATTATCTGGTTTTCCTTTTTCAGGTTTTTTTGTAAAAGGAACAAGAGTTCCATCATAATCTAGTAATAAAAGGCGATTATTACTTTTAGAATAATCAGCAATTAACTTTACCTTCATCTTATCAGTAAGTCTTCTGGCACGAAGTTGTTGTTGAGTTTCTTTAATTTGCGCTAGCCCATCCATAAAATCTTTTGCCCATCGCTCAATATTGTATCTTTCTAATCTCTTTTGCATTGTCCGATTATTCTCTATTTGTTCTTCCTCAGGCATCTCCAGTGCTAGTTTTAAAGATTTCACAATCTCCTCTTTATCATTTGAATTTACAATAATTGCTTCTCCTAACTCTCTTGCTGATCCTGCCATCTCACTAAGAATTAAAACACCTTTTCCATTAGTTTTAGTTGCAATAAACTCTTTAGCTATTAAATTCATTCCATCTTTAAGAGGGGTTACAAGAGCCACATCAGCTACATTGTATAGAGCAGTTATATCATTAAAAGGTAAGGAACGGTAGAGATACCAGATTGGTGTCCATCCAATCGTACTATGCCTTCCGTTAATTCTGCCAACAAGTTCATCTACTTGTTTTTTCAGTAATTTATAGTGCTCCACTTTTGTTCGTGAAGGGGCTGATGCATGGATAAGAGTGACTTTCTCCTTATATTCTGGATTATTCTCAAGAAAGGAGTCAAACGCTTCCAGTCGTTGAATTATACCTTTTGTATAATCCAACCTATCAATAGATATAATTATTTTCCGGTTACCCACTTTTTTACGAATTTTTTTAGACTTCTTCTTCACTTCTGGAATATCTACAGCACTGGCATATTGACTATAATCAATTCCCATAGGAAAGCTATCGACCTTCACAATTCTCTCTTCAGTAGTTATCTGACCAATAGTGTGGTCATACCCTAAAGTACGATGAATACTCTCAAGAAAATGATGGACATAATCGTATGTATGAAATCCAACCAAGTCAGCATCCAAAAGGCTTTCTAAAATTTCCTTTCGCCATGGAAGTAGATGAAATATCTCAAAAGGAGGAAAGGGTATATGAAGGAAAAAACCTACTCTTGCATTATGCATTTTCTCTCGTATAAATTTAGGAAGAATCATAAGATGATAGTCTTGAATCCAGATAATATCATCTGGGGTTGCGATTTTTAAGATTGCATCGCGAAAATGTCTATTTACAGATTTGTAAGATTCCCAAAACCTCTTATCATAAATTGCGTATTGAGTAAAACAATGAAAAAGGGGCCAGATAGTTTCATTACAAAATCCACGATAATACCTCTCAATATCTCTTTTAGATAAAAAAACAGGATAGCTATCAAAATCTTTCATCAATTTTGCTTCTATCTCCTTCTTTTCCTCCACATTCAGTCTCTCAGATGGTAGTCCACACCAGCCCATCCATATACTATTATAAGATTTATAGAATGAACCCAGACCTGTTGCTAAGCCCCCAATACTTTGGCGAAAGTACAAATTTCCTTTCCTTTTTTCAATATTAACTGGTAACCTGTTTGAAATGATTATTAATCTTTTTATAATATTTTTGTTCCCTTTTTACTTTATGTTTATGATTTGTTGTAAGATTTTTTAAATTCTATCTAATATTTTTTAATTAAAGAATATATTTTGTTAAATCCTCGTCAGTAATAATCTTTTCAAGTATTTTACTTACATCCTCTTTAGTAACTTTTACTTTATTGCATTCTGGGTCAGGAAGATTGAATAGATATTCTTCAAGAAGAATTGTCATAATTGTATGGAGTCTTCGAGCTCCAATATCTTCCATTTTATTATTAGCCATTGCAGCGTAGTTTGAAATCTCTTTGATTGCACCTTTAGTGAAAGTTACATCCACACCTTCAGTTTTCATTAAAGCGGTATATTGTTTTATAAGTGCATTTTTAGGCAATATTAAAATTTTTGCAAAATCCTCTTTTGTAAGACTTTGTAATTCTACTCTAATTGGAAATCTTCCTTGCAGTTCAGGTATCAGGTCAGAAGGTTTAGAAACATGAAAGGCTCCTGAAGCTATAAAAAGAACATGAGTAGTGTCTACCATTCCATATTTAGTAGGCACATTTGTTCCTTCAATAATAGGCAGGAGG
>DAOVPZ010000148.1 GCA_030628975.1 Candidatus Cloacimonadota bacterium | reverse complement strand
TCCTCCGAATTTAGATTGAAATTTTTATACTATATAACTGTGTCAAGAAAGAATGTATAAATTTTGACAATAAAATTCAATTATCAATTATTTATACTTATGGAGATATAATGTTTACTATAAATATTTACAACCATTTTAGTGCAGCACATAGATTAAATGGTTATAATGGTTCTTGTGCAAATGTTCATGGACATAATTGGAAAGTGCGTTTGTCAGTTGCGTGTATAAAAACTGGCTCAATTGGTATGACGATTGATTTTAAAGTTTTGAAAAAGCAGTTTGAGAAGATTCTTTCTGATTTCGATCATAAATATTTAAATGATTTAGAAGTTTTTTCAAACCATAATCCAACTTCAGAATTTATTGCAAAAACAATATTTGAAAGAGCATCTATTCAGGTGAATAATTCAAATTGTGAAGTTAAAGAAGTTGAAGTGTGGGAATCAGAAAAATATTCTGTGGTGTATAGTATAGATGAAACATACATCCGCCAGCTGGCGGACAAAGGAGCATGAAATTAACACACCCCTAATTCTCCTTTCAGTCTTGGCTAGGCCAAGCCTAGACAGGCAGAAAATTTTTCCCTTCTTATTAGAAGGTAGTAACAGAAATCCCCTCTAACAAGAGGGGTGGACTTCCCGACCTGTCGGGATGGACGGGGTGTGTAATAAGAGTGCTATTTTCTGATGAAAATAATTAATTCCAGGTTTATTACAAGTGCTTCAAAATTCGGACAGTTACCCAATATGAATCTTCCTGAAATTGCTTTTATGGGAAGGTCAAATGTAGGGAAATCTTCTTTGATTAATACAGTTCTACAAAGAAAAAATTTAGCTCAGATTAGTAAGAAGCCTGGAAAAACGAGAACCATAAACCTTTTTAATGTTGAATATATTGACTCTGAGGATAGAAAGAATAATTTGATTTTTGCAGATTTACCAGGTTATGGATATGCAACTGTTCCAGATAGAATGAAGTTAAACTGGAAAAGACTTATTGAAAATTATTTACAAAAAAGAAAATATCTTTGTGGTGTTGTAATAATTATTGATATTAGACATAAATCCGATGAGAAAGATATTCAAGCAGTTAGATGGGTAAGGTCATTTCGAAAACCTTTTCTTATCATTGCTACTAAAAGCGACAAATTAAGCATATCAAAAGCAAATAATCAGCTTGATTCATTAAAGAATGTGTTTAATTGTTTAGATGAGGAGCAAGTTATTGGATTTTCAGCGAAAAACTCTTCTGGAAAAGATATAATTATTAAATGGCTTGAAAAAACCATAAAAAATTTTGATTTATAGTTATGGAGATATAATGTTAGAGAAAGTTAAAACCCCAGATGATGTAAAAAAGTTAGATTTAAATGAATTAAAACTTTTAAGTAAGGATATTCGTGAAAGAATTATAGATGTAACTTCTCGCACTGGCGGTCACTTAGCACCAAGTTTGGGAGTTATCGAACTAACAGTGGCATTACTCAAAGTATTTGACCCGTTAATGAATCGTATAGTATGGGATGTTGGGCATCAGTCTTATGCATATAAAATTTTGACAGAAAGAAATGACCGCTTTGAAACATTAAGGCAGTTTGATGGTATTAGCGGATTCAACAACATATTTGAAAGCAAATATGATGCTTTTGGGGTAGGTCATAGTAGCACATCAATCTCCGCTGCTTTAGGCATTTATATAGGGAAAGAATTAAAGAAGAATCCCGAGAAAGTTGTTGTTGTAATTGGAGATGGAGCTATGACCGCAGGTGAAGCCTTTGAAGGCTTAAATAATACTGGTGGCTTGAATAAGAACTTAATTATTATTCTTAATGATAATACTATGTCTATTTCAAAAAATGTTGGTGGAATTCATCATTATCTGGCGAATATTCTCACGGGCAAACGGTATAACAAAATTAAAAAAGAGGTGTGGGACGTGGTTCAGTCATTGCCTAAGGTAGTCCGCGGAAAAATTATAACAGGTGTTAGAAGACTTGAAGACAGTATACTAAGTATGCTTGTACCCAGTAGCCTTTTTGAAGATCTGGGTTTTAAATATATTGGTCCTATTAATGGACACAGTATACCAACCCTGGTAAAGATTCTATCTAATGTAAAACAGCATGTAGAGATGCCCTGTCTCGTACATGTTCTTACTAAAAAGGGTAAAGGATGTGAATTTGCAGAACAAGATGCTACAAGATTTCATGGAGTTCCATCATTTAATAATAAAACTGGTGAGTTAGATAAATCAACGGAGAAGAAATCACTTCCGACATATTCACAATATTTCGGGAAAATATTAACAAGAATGGCAGAAAAGGACGAGAATATAGTAGCGATAACTGCTGCAATGACTGATGGAACAGGGTTGAAAGAATTTAGAGATAGATTTCCCAAGAGATGTTTTGATGTTGGAATTGCTGAACAGCATGCAGTTACATTTGCTGCAGGTTTATCAATTGAAGGAATTAAACCATTCGTGGCAATCTATTCAACTTTTTTGCAAAGAGCTTATGATCAAATTATACATGATGTTGCTTTGCAAAATCTTCCTGTAAGGTTTGCAATTGATAGGGGCGGACTTGTTGGTGAAGATGGACCAACCCATCATGGAGCATTTGATCTTTCATATTTGAGGTGTATCCCTAATATGACAATAATGTCTCCTCGGGATGGAGAAGAGTTAAAAAAGATGTTAAAGTTTATGGCTGGATATAAAAAGGGTCCTATAGCAGTACGTTATCCGCGCGGAACAATACATAATTATCCAGAACTTCATAATTCAAGAATATCTTATGGAAAGCCTGAAATAGTTTTTGATGGTGGTGAAATTGCAATAATTACAATAGGTTCAATTTTTAAAATAGGGTATGAAGTTTATAAAAAATTGCAATCAAAAAGAATTGATTCATATTTAATAAATGCTCGTTTTGCAAAACCCATTGATCCATCTTTAGTTCAAGAACTATATGATAATGGCGTAAAATTTATTATTACTATAGAAGAAAATGCTATTAGTGGAGGATTCGGTTCTGGCATCCTTGAAAAAGCAAATGAACTTGGTCTGAAATTTAAAAAATTTAAAATATTTGGAATTCCTGATAAGTTTATTAATCATGGTAAGATAAGTAAGTTACATAATTTGATTGGATTAGAACCAAAAAATATC
>DAOVPZ010000090.1 GCA_030628975.1 Candidatus Cloacimonadota bacterium | reverse complement strand
GGGAGTAAAGTTATTGTCTTTGTAAAGATAGCTCCAAGTTGCGAAATATCAAATAATTCATCATATTCCAATCCGAAAGTTCCAGAAGCAACAGTAACCGGATTTTTCCAGAGCATTTTTCCTATTTTTATTTTTAGATCTGCCATTTTATTTTTTTATTCTAACCGCGAATGAACGCTAAAGAGAGCTAATCTTTAATCTTTAGTCTTTGGTCTTTCCGCCATAGGCGGATCAGCCTCAGGCTGATAATCTTAATCATCCCAAACAACCTTACATCCATCAAAAACAGGTCCATCCTTACATACTTTTTTATATACTATTTTGCCATTTTCAATCATTTTGATAGAGCAACCGCAACAGCTTCCCAATCCACATCCCATAATTGTTTCCATAGAAACTTGAAACTCTGTATTATATTTCTTACAAATTTCTGAGAGTTTTTTTAACATAATTTTAGGACCACAAGCATACACTGCATCAATCTGATTTATGTTAAGAAAATTTTCCACTCCATCAGTTGCAAGACCTTTCTCTCCGGTTGAGCCATCTTCTGTAAAATTTCTTACATTTTCAGAAAAAATATCTTCCGAACTTTTTCCTCCATGAAAAAAGAATACTTTATTTTTTTCTTTTTTTAGTTCAATATCTAAAAAAATGAGTGGTGCATATCCAATTCCACCACTCACAATCATTACCTTTTTATTTCTGACGATTTGAAAACCATTGCCTAATGGACCAAGTAATGCTACATCTTCTCCTAATGCTTTTTCAAAAAAGTATCTTGTAGCAAGTCCGACTACCTTTATTAAAAACGAAATCTTATCATCTTTTACTTTATACACACTAAATGGTCTTGGTAAAATAGGTAATTCTTGGTGTAAGTCTTTCAATTTAAAAAATTGACCGGGATGACATTGTTTTGCCATTTCTAAATTGGAAAAGGTGATAATAAAGTATTTGTTATTGATAACTTCTTTTTTTACTATTGGCAAAAGTTTATAAAACATTTCAAATTCAAAATCCTAATCCCCGATTCGGGGATAAAATATCAAAGCTCCCGCCTGCCAAAGTAAAACGGCGGGCAGGCAAATGTCCAACTTCAACTTTTTGATATTTATTATTTACAATTTTATTTGAAATTAGAAATTTGTAATTAGTCATTTTACTCTACTTTTTGGGTAGAATTTCGTGTTTTATATTTACAGATTTTTTATGCCTTCCATGTAAACTTCCCATCACAGATAGTCATTTCAATTTTACCATAGAATTTCTTTCCGAGAAAGGGGCTATTTTTTGACTTTGACAGGATCTCCTTTTCTGTAAAAGTATATGAAGTATCAAGATCAGCAATAGTCAAATCTGCTGGTAATCCTTCCTCAATTTCTCCAATATTTTTATTTATTATTTTAGCTGGACGAGAAGTCATCTTCTCAATTAGATTTTCTAATTTCATTTGATTAGTTTTAACAAAACTTGTATAAATTGCAGAAAAAGCACTTTCAAAACCTATTACTCCAAATGGTGCTTTTATAAACTCCAACTCTTTCTCATAATCTGAATGAGGGGCATGGTCTGTGGCAATGATGTCTATTGTATCATCAAGAAGACCTTCAAAGAGGGCTTTTCTATTGTCTTCTGAACGAAGTGGTGGCTTCATTTTTGTATTTGTATCATAATTGACACAAGCTTTTTCAGTAAGAATCAAATGATGTGGTGTTGCTTCGGCTGTGACTTTAATGCCATCTTTTTTTGCCTGTCTTATCAAATCTACAGTTCTTTTAGTGGTTGCATGTGCAATATGTATATGCGTGCCAGTTACATCTGCAAGCATTATATCGCGACTTACCATAATTTCTTCCGCTAAGCTTGGAATACCTGACAAACCCAATTTAGTTGACATATATCCATAGTTTACCTGACCTTCCTTTGAAAGTGAGTAATCTTCAGAATGGGAAATCATTGGTATATTGAAAGTAGAAGCATATCTCATTACATTTAGCATCAATTTGGCATTTTGAATACAGTTTCCATCATCACTTAATGCTACAATTCTACCATTTATCATAGAACCAATATTAGAAATTTCCTTGCCCTGAAGACCTTTTGACATCGCTCCAATTACAAAAATTTTTGTCTTGCCAACATCTCGTGCTTTACGAGTTACATAATTCACAGTAGAAATATTATCTATAGTTGGATTTGTATTAGGCATACAGCAGATAGAAGTAAATCCTCCCTTTGCAGCAGATTCTGCTCCGGATGTAATATCTTCCTTATAAGTCTGACCAGGATCACGAAGATGACAATGAAGGTCTACAAAACCAGGAAAGATATGTTTGTTTTTGCAATCATATATTTCTGCAGAATTTTTATCAATGTTTGGAGAAATCTTTTTTATAATTTTTCCATCAATTAATATATCAAGTTTTTCAAACTTTTTTTCTGATGATAAATAAACCAAACCATTCTTTATTAAAATCATTTTTCCTCCTGCAAGGTTAATGACATCAAATGAGCCTTCGGCTCGTCAAAGATTGTCATTAAGACAGCGTAGCGTTATGACTATCTTTGACAGCGAAGCGTTTTGACAGCGAAGCGATATGACGGCTTCAGCCATTTTGACAGCGAAGCATTATGACTATTTATGACAGCTTTAGCCAAAATGACAACGAACAAAGTGAGCGTTTTGATTCACCCTTCGTAGTTCATCCTTCGTAGTAAACCTATTCATCCTTCGCAGTCTTGCTACGGAGAATGGACGGAGAATGGATACTACGGAGAACGGGCAGCGATGCCTCTAATTAGATTTTCTACCCAAGATAAGAAAAAGTAGTGCCATTCTAATTACAACACCATTTGTAACTTGCTCAATTATTATACTATGTTCACTATCAGCAACTTCAGGTAATATTTCTATACCTCTATTCATGGGTCCAGGATGCATAATTAGCACATCCTCTTTTGCATATTTAAGCACTTCTTTACTTAGTCCATATCTTTTGGCATACTCACCCAAACTTGGAAAAAGACCTTCTGATTGCCGTTCTAATTGCATTCTAAGAGCCATAATTACATCTGCTCCATCAACAGACTTATATAAGTCATATTCTGATTTCGTACCATATACTTCTTCAATTTTCGGTGGCATCAATGTGCGTGGAGCGCATACTGTCACATCAGCACCCATTTTTTTTAGACCAACAAGATTAGATCTGACAACACGGGAATGTAAAATATCTCCGACAATTGCAATTTTTAATCCTTTAAGTGAACCTTTTTTCTCCCATATACTGAACATATCAAGAAGTGCTTGTGTGGGATGTGAATGCCTGCCATCACCAGCATTTAAGACTGGTTTTTGAGAATACTTATGAACTAATTGAGGAACACCGGGGCAGCTATGTCTTACTATATAAAGGTCTATACCCATTGCATTGAGAGTATATACAGTATCCTGAAGACTTTCTCCCTTTTTTACTGAAGAACCAATTGAAGAAAAACTTATTACATCTGCACTAAGTCTCTTAGCTGCAAGCTCAAATGAAATTCTTGTTCTTGTGCTATCTTCAAAAAATAGGGTGGATATTGTTTTTCCTCGTAATGTTGGAATCTTTTTATAATCCCGTTTATTGATTTCTTTCATTACTTTGGCAGTTTCAAATATTGTTTCAATCTCTTCAACAGTGTATGAATCCAGATCATATAGACTTCTCCCAGTAAAATTCAGGTTATCATTCATAACACTCCTATATGAAAAATATTAAAATAATTGTTAAATAACTTAGAAGTAAAAATCGATTTAAGAGGTAATTAAAAAAATAAATCCCAGTGAATTGTAAAACACAATTTTTTACAATTTTATTAAAAAGGATTTCTTCTTGACTAATCAAAGTAAATGAATTATTAAACCACTTCTTAATTTTGGTTCAAACCATGTCGATTTTGGTGGCATCACTTTATTTGAATCTGCTATATTCATAAGTTCATTAATTGATGTTGGATAGAGTGCAAAAGCTACCTGATATTTACCACTATCAACAAGTTTTACTAATTCTTCTAATCCTCTGATACCACCAACGAAATTAATTCTCTTATCTTTTCGTGGATCTGTAATACCGAGAATAGGCTTCATCAAATTTTTATGCAATATGCTTACATCAAGGGAATCAACAGGATCATTCTCATTAAAAGTGCCAGGTTTGGCTTTTAATTTATACCAACAATTATTCAAATACATTCTTAATGTATGCTTCTCTGTTGGTTTATCGACCTGAGGTTGATCCGCTTTAGACGGATATGTCTTATTTTGCTTTTCTAAATTAAACTTTTCAGACACTTTATTCAAAAATTCAGATTCAGAAAGTCTATTCAAGTCCTTTACTACTCGATTGTAATCCATAATATACATCTGATCATCCGGGAATATAACTGTAAGAAAATAATTATACTCTTCATCCCCTGTATGATTTGGATTATTTCTCTTTCTAATCTCCTGCACCCGAGCAGCTGCTGCAGAACGATGATGTCCATCTGAAATATAAAGATAATCCAGATCATTAAATTCACTCTGAATTCTTTCAATTATCTTGGTATTATCAATTTTCCAGATTGTATGTTTTATCCCATCATTACTTGTAAAATCATAGATCGGTTCTTGCTTTTGGATTTTATTTACAATTTCATTTATTGATTCTTTAGCATGATAAGTTAGAAATACCGGTCCTGTATTTGCATTCAGAATATCCATATGAGTTGTTCTATCTTTTTCTTTATCTGGTCTGGTGTATTCATGAATTTTTATTTTACTATTGTTATAATCCACAATAGAAGCAGATGCCACAATTCCAGATTGTGTATGTTTACCCATTATCAAACGATAGATATAAAAACAGGGTTCTTCATCCTGGATTAAAATTTTTTCTTTAATAAATTTTTTTAGATTTTCTGCACCCTTTTTATATACTTTTTCATCATATTGATTTGTTTCAATCGCTAAATCTATTTCAGGTTTAGAAATATGTAAAAAGCTATATGGATTATCTTCTGCTAATTTTCTTGCTTCGTCAGAAGAGAGTACATCATAAGGAGGCGAAGCAACCTTTTCTGCAAGATTTGGAGCTGGTCGTAATCCTTTGAATGGCTTTATATATGGCATAGCATCCTCATTAATTTTTTCTATCCGCAACAGAATATTACAAAATTGTCTGTCAAATTTTTTCTTGACAAAACTAATCTTAAAAATCCAAATTTGTATTTGGAGGTAAAAATGAACAAAAGTATTATAATTATTAGTATAATTTTAATCACTCTATTTTCTACTAATCTATTTGGACAATTTAACCAGCCAGGTATGAAGTTTTATCCTATTGAAGCAGAGATAAAAAATACTTACACAAGGTATGACACGATCC
>DAOVPZ010000049.1 GCA_030628975.1 Candidatus Cloacimonadota bacterium | reverse complement strand
CTCTTTTTCTTTAAATAAGTCAAATGCATATTCTCCAGTTAGTGCTTCGATTCGTCGCACTCCAGCAGAAATCGAGCTTTCTGAAATAATTTTACATAACCCAATTTCTCCAGTATTTTTACAATGAATTCCACCGCATAATTCTAATGAATACTCATCAATTTCAACTACTCTTACTTTTTTTTCGTATTTTTCACCGAAGAGAGCCATTGCACCTTTTTTTCTGGCGTTTCCCAAATCATCATAATAAACATTTACAGTTAGATTTTCACGGATTTTTTCATTAACTATTTTTTCAACCTTATAAAGCTCTTTTTTGCTCAATGCTTTAAAATGTGTGAAATCAAAACGCAATCTGTCCGGGCCTACTAACGAACCCTTTTGATGAAGATGCATTCCTAAAACCTTTCGTAAAGCAGCATGCAAAAGATGAGTGGCTGTATGATTCCTCGCAATATCCTTTCTTCTTTTCACATCTACTTCTGCAATAACTTCATTTCCTTCAGAGATTTTTCCAGAAACTAATTTCCCGAAATGAAAGTAAACATAGTTTCCTGTTGCACCATAGAAAGATTCTTCGGATTGCACATCTTCTACTTTTATTTCACAAATATCATTGTAAATTCGACCTGTATCAGCAACTTGTCCACCTGATTCCGCATAAAAAGGTGTCTTACCCAAAACGACAACCACATTATTTGCTTCATCAATATATAAGTGTTCAATTTTACTAACAGAAGAATTTTGGTTATATCCAACAAACTCGGTTTTTGTTGATGGCTTAATTTTTATTCTTTTGATTTTATCATCTTTCAATTCAAATTGTGAGGCTTCTTTTGCCCGTAATCTCTGCTTTTCCATCTCTATTTCAAATCCTTTTTCATTTATAGAAAGACCTTTTTCTTCTGCCATAATTCTTGTTAAATCCATCGGGAAACCGTATGTATCATAAAGTTTAAAAACATCCTTTCCGGAAATGATTTCTCTAGGTTTTAACAATTCTATAATTTCCTTAAATTTAATAATACCTATATCCAAAGTCAAGTTGAAACGCTCTTCATCTGATTTAATTGCTAACTTGATGTGCTCCCTTTTTTCAACCAATTCTGGATAATGTCCTTCCATAGTTTCAATAATATCATTAACAAGTTGATAAAGGAATGGATTATGTAAATTTATCAGTCTGCCAAATCGTGCTGCTCTTCGTAAGATGCGACGAATAACATAACCTCTTCCCTCGTTAGATGGCAACACTCCATCTGCAATTGCAAAGGTTAGTGCCCTAATATGGTCTGAAATTACTCGAAATGCTGGTTTGTTCCCATTAAATTTTGTACCAGATAGTTTTTCAAGATGTTGAATAATTGGCATAAAAAGGTCAGTTTCATAGTTTGAAGATTTATTTTGCAAAATAGCAACCAATCTTTCCAATCCTGCGCCAGTATCAACATGTTTTTGTGGGAGATCCACTACCTCTCCATTTTCAAGACAGTTATATTGGATGAAAACGAGGTTCCATATTTCAACAAATCTTCCACAGCCGCCATTAATTTCACATTTATGGCTTTCATCTTCAATTTTCTTACAATTTTGTAAACCGCGATCATAGTGAATTTCTGAACAAGGACCACAGGGACCTGTTTCTGCCATCTCCCAGAAATTGTATTTATCACCAAATTTTAAAATTTTATCTTTATCAATATTTGTAACATCTTGCCAGAGTTGGAATGACTCATTATCATTATTATGTACTGTGGCATAAAGATTATTTTTGGGGATTTTCCACACTTCTGTAAGGAGTTCCCAAGCCCATTTGATCGCTTCTGGTTTATAATAATTTCCAAAAGACCAGTTACCAAGCATTTCAAAAAAGGTGTGGTGATAGTCATCTTTGCCAACTTCTTCCAGGTCGTTATGTTTTCCACCGGCACGTAAGCATTTCTGACTATTTACAGCACGAACATAATCTCTTTTTCCATTACCTAAGAAGATATCTTTGAACTGGTTCATACCAGCATTAGTAAAAAGCAAGGTGGGGTCATTTAAAGGCACTAATGGAGCAGAAGGCACGACTTCATGTCCTTTATCAGCGAAAAATTTGATAAACTGCTTTCTAATTTCATTGCTTGATGGCATTGAATACAATTTCCTTTCTTTTTGATTAGTAAGAAATTAATAATTTTGGTGTCAAGAAAAATGAGTTTATATGAGAATTGAAAAAGTTTGACAAAGAAAAGTAACATTAAAAATTTTGTTACGAAATTAAACAATCTGTTTAGTATTTTACTCTTGACAGATAAAGATAAGTTTATAGATTGTATAAATACAAGGGCCAGTAACTCAGCGGTAGAGTATCGCCCTTTTAAGGCGAGAGTCGAAGGTTCGAATCCTTCCTGGCTCACCATATAATAAACTGCGAAATATTCGAAAATCTTTTATTTGGATTTAATAAAGTTGACATATATTTTTCGCGTATTTCGTGGTAAATATCTTCTGCGACCCCATCGTCTAGGGGTAAGGACTCAGGATTTTCATTCCTGCAACAGGGGTTCGATTCCCCTTGGGGTCGCCAAAGTTTACAATTAATCTTTATCATTAAAAAATTATTAATTCCAGCTAAGTAACTCAATTAAAACTAGTACTGATAATTTAATTTAATACATAATTCAATGTTGCTTCTGCAAGAATATCTAAAGTATCAAGCAGAGGTATATTTGTATCTTTTGAAGAAATGATTAGTGGTAACTCAGCACATCCAAGAATAATACCATCGACATTATAATTTTCAGTAATTGACTTTTTATCTCCTCAACACATTTTCCAATCACTAATTGCTTATGATAATTCTATTTAAGATGTTTTGTTCATTAATTGATAGAACAACAATTTTTATATTTAATTGTTCAAACTCTTATCCATAGCTTGAGGATTGCATTATCAATTTAGTGCCAAGAAGTAATAAGTTTTTCAATCCATCATTTGGAGCTTTAATAGCTGTTTTTTCCACGATAGAAAGAATAGGGATTTTTGAGTTTTTCTTTAAATCTTTGAAGACAATATGTGAAGTATTAGAAGGAATAACAACAAAATCTGCACCTGCCTTGTAAAGAGATTTTAATCCATTTGATAATTCTTTAATATATGATTTTATATTATTTGATTTTTGAACTTTAAGTATTTTCTCAAAATTTACACTAAATATTATAATTTCCGGATAGTTAAGATTCTTTTCTCTTTCAAAATATTTATTAATAAGCATATCATAAAATTTTATAGCTGATCCAGGAATCATCCCGCCTAAGATTCCATTTCCTTTAAACTTTTTCATTTTTACCATCTTATTATAAATAACATTTTTTAATATTGTGGTTTTAATTTTTTTGGTTTTTATATTATAATTCTTTTTCTCAAAAAATGTTTGGATTCCTGAACCTATCAGGAACAAGTTTCGAGGATTTTTTTATTTAGAAATTATTATTTTATTAAATTTCTTGATTAAAATTTTTAACATCTAAATTCTTAAACAAAAAATAAATGATATGAGATGAGCTACAAAAGCACACAAGGAGCAGATAAAGATTTGTTTATGATAATCTCTTCTCTTTATTAAAAAGATATTTTATGTTTTTCTGCCAATGTCGCTCAGATAATCCATCTCTGGAAGGTATCTAGTTATATCAAGATATGTGATTTTGTGGTTAATCTACCTCCCCGATTCCTGAGCTCGTCAGGAACGAGCTTAATCGGGAATGACCAATTGGAGGAGAAGTGAAAGCATTAAAGTTAATAAGTGTAATTTTCATGACAATTACATTCCTAATCTTATCTTGCTCGCAAAATGCCATAGCCAAAAAGGGTGAAGTTGATGAATCAAACATAAAAATCGCTGTATGGGGATTTCATCACCTGGATAGAGAGAGTAAGTCTATGTGCAAATATCTTGTAAAGGATTTTCCTGAAGTGGCAGATAAAATTCCTAATGTTGTTGTAATAGGCTCAAAGGATGTAAATAAAGCACTTGGTAAAATCAAAGTAGAAGAATTGGATAAGGAAATTGTTATAGCTTTAGCAAAAGAAATCGAGGCAGATATTAATATTTGGGGGCAAGTATCACAGATTGGGTCAACATTGTTTAATGTTAGTTTCTTTATTGTAGATACTCAAACTGAAGATATCAAATTTGAAAGATTGCAGGTTGAAAAGAAGAAGGAAAAAAGGCTTGGATTAGTAGATCTCATTTTGGACAAAGCAATTGAATTAAAAAGGTCTGCAGAAACCAAAGCAATGGACATTGCACTCAACTTCTATAATTCTGAACAGTATGAAGATGCCCAAAAAGCATTTTTAGATGTAATTAATCTTAATCCCAATGAAAAGACTGCATACGCTTATCTTGCGCGCATAGCAGCAATTGGTGAGGATTATGACTTAGCAATTTCCTACTACAAACAAGCATTAGATATAGATCCTGAGTTTATAGAGGTTCTTGAGGGATTAGCATGGACTTATAGGATGAATAAGGATTGTGAATTGGCTTGTGAGACATATGAAAAATTAGTTGATATTGTTCCCGATCATATTGAATATATGTTCTGTGTTGGTGAAATTTATCAGGAATTAGATGATTTCGAGGAAGCCATCGAAGCTTTTCAAGCAGTTCTTGAAATAGATTCTACCTGCATCGGAGCAAGTAAAGCATTAGGGATATTATTCTTTGATAATGATGACTATGATGAAGCAATCCCATATTTAAAAACAGTCTTGGATTCATTAGAAGAAGCAAGTGATGTAGAAAAAAAATTAGCGATTGCTTATCAAAAAACTGGTCGTATTGAAGCAAGTATTCAGCAGAATTTAGATATTTTAAAAAAGGATTCTACTCGTACTGCACCTTATCTCAATTTAGCTGCAGCTTATGTTACTCAACAAAGATTTGATGATGCTTTGGAATCATTAAGAAAATATATAAGTTTAGAACCAGATTCTCCTGCAGGATATAATAGAATTTCAGATGTTTATAGACAAATGAAGGATTATGATGAAGCAATTGCAAATGCAAAAAAATCTGCTGAGATTACCCCAGATAAACCTGAACCATATCTGTTATTGGCTGAAATTGATAATGAAAGAGGTTATACTCATTATCAATTATTTGTTGAATATGACGAGAAAGCCAAAAATCCTGATCTAAGCTCTGAATACGACGAAAATAATAGATTAAGAAGTTTAAATAAGAAAAAGGCACAGGCATTATTTATTTCAGCAAAAGATTATTATATTAAAGCAAACACATTGTCCACAGATTATTTTATGAAAGAAAGGCTAAAAGAGAAATTAGCAACTGTTGAACTTTTAATTGAAGAAACAAAATTTGATCCATTCTATGATGAATAATAAACTATCATTCCAACAGATTATATTCAATTTACAAAAATTTTGGGATGATAATGGTTGTATAATTCGTCAACCCTATGATATTGAAATGGGTGCTGGAACTTTTCATCCTGCAACTTTTTTTGGTTCCTTATCTGAACATCCTATAAAAGTGGCTTATGTTCAACCCTCCAGACGACCCAAAGATGGTCGTTATGGTGAAAATCCCAATAGATTGCAGCACTATTATCAATTTCAAGTAATGATTAAACCATCTCCGAGTGACATTCAGGAATTGTATTTAAAAAGTTTAGAAGCAATCGGAACCCCAATAAAAGAACACGATATTCGCTTTGTGGAAGATGATTGGGAATCACCAACCCTCGGTGCAGCAGGACTTGGCTGGGAGGTCTGGATTGATGGAATGGAAATATCACAATTTACATATTTCCAACAAATTGCAGGCATTGAATTAAAATCTATCCCTGTGGAACTAACTTATGGTCTGGAGCGACTGGCAATGTATATTCAAAAGGTGGACGATTTCAAAGATATTGCCTGGAATGAGAATGTGAAATATGGTGAGATTTACACTCAAAATGAAAAAGAATTCTCTGAGTTTAATTTCAAAGAAGCAAACCTTGAACTGCTTTTCTCAGATTTTGATAAATATGAAAATGAAGCTAAAAAACAAATAGGAATTGGGCTTATATATCCCGGATATGACTACTTGCTAAAATGTTCTCATATTTTTAATTTGTTAGATGCGCGTGGAGCAATTAGTGTTACTGAACGCGCAATTTATATTAAAAGAATAAGAAATCTGGCAAAAAGTTGTGCGAAAGCATTTTTGGAAACCTTTATAGAATAGTTTTATTTTTTGTTTTAATAACCAATGGAATCAATTAATCAATAATTTTAAAATAAACCATTAAGGGAAAAATGCAAATTAAAGATAAACAAAAACTTTTCACTGAAATTGCAGAAAAATATAAGGCAGTTTTTGGTGAATTATTAATTTCAATTCATATTTATGGAAGTGCAGCAACAAAGGATTTTAATCCAAAATATTCTGATATAAATGTTGCGATCCTTTTAGAAGATCTGAATCTAAAAAATCTTATTAGTGCAAAAGGAACAATTAAACATTTAAGAAAAAAACATGTGAGTGCTCCACTTTTTCTTTCAAAACAATATATTGAAAGCTCATTAGACACATTTCCAATTGAATTTTTAAATATAAAGTCTACACATACAACAATTTTTGGAGAGGATTATTTTGAAGAACTGAAAATTGATAATGAACATTTACGACTTCAAGCAGAGAGAGAATTAAAAGGTAAGCTACTTATTCTTAGATTAGCCTTTCTTGAAAATATTGGAAATCTGAAAGTAATAAAAAATCTCATTTTCACCTCACTCTCAAGTTTTATACCTGTAATGAAAGCTATTATTGTTCTTAAGAATGAGGAAATACCCCAAAGTATAATTGATATAATTAATAAAACTTCTGATATTCTTGAAGTAGATTTTACTATTTTCAGACGAGCTTATGATATCAAAAATAAGAAGATCAAGTTGAAAAGCAATGAACTTATTGACTTTTATGAAATGTATGTACAAGCTGTTGACCAACTTTCAGAAATTGTAGACAAACTGTAAATATTTTCTGCAAATCGGAACCAGCTTGTAAAAGCAATAGAATGGATTACAATTTTCTGAAACCGAAACAGCACAATATTAAGCATACAGTCAAAATTCTCCTTCTGCTTTTTTTGATTTACCTTTTCTTTCTCAGTATTGTTATGATGGGAGAGGGGTTCAAGGGATTTAAGGGTTTATCAGAAGGATTGATACAAAATGTTAGTAATCCTATTATGGGATTAGTTGTGGGTATTTTGGCTACAAGTATCTTGCAAAGTTCATCAACCACAACTTCTAT
>DAOVPZ010000021.1 GCA_030628975.1 Candidatus Cloacimonadota bacterium | reverse complement strand
GTTTTTCCATAGAATTTGATTGCTAAATCAGCAGTATGATCAATAAATCTGTATTTCATTTTGGTGGACTTGTAATCGTATTATATGCAGATATTTAACTAATTTACTAATTTACCAGTTAACTAATTTACTATTTTTATCCTTTCAACACTCCAAGTGGACGAGTTCTTACAATCTTCTTTGCCAGTCCAGCCACAGAAACAGCTTCTACAACTTCTGTAACATTTTTATAAGTATCAGGTGCCTCTTCCACAAGAGTATTTCTTTGCACTGAATAAACAACAATACCTTGATTTCGTAATTTATTTTTAACCTGATTGAAACTAAATTTTCTTTTAGCTGCAGACCTGCTCATTAAGCGACCTGCTCCGTGACAGCAAGACCCAAAAGTCTCTTTCATTGCCTGGTTTGTTCCAATCATAAGGAAGGAATGTGTGCCCATATCTCCTGGCACAATTACTGGCTGCCCTATTCTTTGAAATCTTTTAGCTAATTCAGGTTGATTGGGTCCAAATGAGCGGGTTGCACCTTTTCTATGAACACATAACAGCATCTCTTTTCCATTAACCTTATGCTTCTCAACTTTTGCTATATTATGACAAACATCATAGATAAGCTTGAAACCTAAATCAGACCGTGATATAGAAAATGTTTTCTGCAACGATTTCTCGCCCAAACTCATTAGAACCTGACGATTAGCCCAGGCATAATTTGCAGCACAAGACATTGCCTGAAAATAATCAGAACCAATTTTGGACTTAAATGGAGCACATGCTAACTGTCTATCAGGTATCGAGAAGGGTAATTTATTCAGTTGACCTACCATTAAATGCAAATAATCATCGCAAATTTGGTAACCAAAACCACGTGAACCGCTATGAACCATGACAATGACCTGATCCTTTTCCAATGAGAATTCATTTGCCAAACTTTGGTTATACACTTCATCAATTATACCAATTTCTAAAAAGTGATTGCCAGAACCAAGTGTGCCAACCTGATTTAATCCTCTACTTCTTGCACGATGACCTACTTTATCTGGATTGGCTTCTTTCATTCTGCCAAAACTTTCAATTGCTTCTAAATCCGATGATTCTCCATATCCTTGTTCAATAGCCCATTTAGCTCCTTTTATCATTACTTCGTTTTCTTCTCTTTGGTTTAGTGTTTTAATCGCACCATGAGAACCAACTCCACTTGGGACATAATTATAAAATCCGTTTACAATATTTTGAATTTTATCTTTTATGTCTTTATAAAACAAATTAGTTCTGCAGAATCTTACACCACAATTTATGTCATATCCCACTCCACCAGGTGAAATAATTCCAGTTTCAAGATCAAAAGCAGCTACCCCACCAATTGGAAAACCATAACCGTAATGAATATCTGGCATTGCCATTGAATATTTTTGAATGCCTGGTAAAGTTGCAACATTTATCACCTGAGCAAGAGAATTGTCTCTTATTATTTGCTGTAACATTGAATCAAGTGCATAAAATCTTACAGGCACACGCATATTCCCTTTTCTGGGAATTTCCCAAATTGCATTATTTATTTTTATTATCTCATTATCTTTATATTTCATCTTTTTTCCTTTTTATCAGTGATCAAAAAATTACATTATAAATTTTAGCATTATTTATCATTTTTTATAATAACTTTATCGAGTGCTTGCCTAATTCTTTGCATATCTACTCTTGTGTTTATACAAGGACCTTGTGGGCGAATATTTAAAATACCAAAGGTTTTAATTGGAAAAACATCTTGAATGCCAGAAACCAGGTCTCTATAGCAGGCAATAGCGATGATTAATTTTGGCTTCTTTTCTAAAATAATTCTTCTTGCTAATGTTCCACCAGTTGCAATTGCTATGTCCACATTGAATTCTTCTGCTAACTTAGAAATATCTCCAATATTACAATTCCCGCACCTTTTGCAATTCTCTGGGGTAACAGTTATCCTTATAGGACAAGAAGTATCTTGCAAACAGTGTGGTAGAAGTATCAACACATCAGATGATTTATATTTTGGCTTTAGTGCTTTTATAAGGGAATCATTTACACTTACAAAAGATTCGCCGATTTTTGCTTTTGAGATCCGAAATATTCTACCTGCAAATATGCAAATAGGATACATAAACCTGATGAATAGTTTAACAGCAAAATTGGCTACAAGAAAATTTTTTTCAAAAACTGAAGTAAGAAAAACGAGTATTGTGCCAACAACCAAAATTAGAAAAAAAATTCGCAACATGGAAAGCAAAACAAATGGTAAAGCCACATTATACTCATGAAGTCGTGGAGAGATAAAGTACCATAACCCTGTTACAATAACCATCAGTGCTATCAAACTAAAAGTTGATAGCCAGAGAAAGAGTCCTTTACCAATAACTTTATTATTTGCCATTATCGAAGCTTTGTTTTTCCCTTGATATTTCAGGGTGTCCCAAACTGAAAGAATAAGCAGACATCTCTTTCTTACCTTCTGGTTTTATTGTTTCAACAAATAAAGCACAACTTCCAGTTCCAACAAGAATTCCTTGATTTTTTACGATTTTTAAAATCAGACCTGGTTTCCCTTCAATATCTAGAAAAGATTTTGCTTTTATTATTTTTATTTCCATATTTTGAAAATAAGTAAATGCTGAAGGATATGGAGCAAGCCCTCTTACCAAATTTGCAATATTTTCTGCAGATTCTGACCATGATATTCTTCGAACATCTCTATTTATAAACTTAGAAAAAGTAGCTAAACTGTCGTCTTGGGATATTGGATTTGCCAATCCATCGTCAATTAATGATAAAGTCTTTACTACATCGTCTGCACCCTTTTCACTTAACTTTTTCGACAGGGATCCATAATTGTCTTCAGGCATAATTCTTACCTTACTTTGATAAATAATATCACCTGCATCCATTTTCTTTGTCATAAAGAATATAGTATTTCCAGTTTCTTTCTCTCCATTAAAAAGAGCCCAATTTATAGGAGATGGACCTCTATATTTAGGCAAGAGTGAAGGATGTAAATTAATACATCCGAATTTTGGAATATCCAATATTTTCTGAGATACTATCTTTCCATAAGCTACTGTTAGAATTAAATCAGGATTGTATATCATAATTTTTTTTATGGATTCTTCCTCGTTGATATTTTGAGGTTGGAAAACAGTAATATTATGATTTAAGCAAAACTCTTTAATAGGTGAAATTGATAATCTCTGCCCACGACCTCTTTTTTTGTCAGGTTGTGTAATTACTAAAATAGGTATAATACTATTATTGATTAATGAAGAAAGAGTGGGAATAGCAAACTGGGGTGTTCCCAAAAAAATCACATTTTTTATTCTTTTCAACTTGATAAATATTTAGTAAACTTTTGTAAAAGATAATTAATTCAAGCAATTTAAGCAATTCAACCAATATTGACACCATCTTCGGTGGTTGAAGCAATTTTCTTTAATTTTCCTTGTAATAGTCTTCTTCTAAAAGGCAAAATTTTATCTATGAATAGGATTCCATCAAGATGATCATATTCATGCTGAACTGCACGAGAAAATAGGTCTTTCGCAGTATATTGTTTCCATTTGCCAAAAAGGTTTTGAGCTCTAAAAATGACTTTCTGTGCTCTTTTCACCTTTTCAAATATTTCTGGAATACTCAGACAGCCTTCAGATTCATTTTGAATACCTTCAAATTCAAGCAAAGTTGGATTAATGAAAATCATTGTTTTTCTTTTTTTAATATCTTCTATCCAAATTGGTCTCATTACAAACATTCTAATTGAATATCCCACTTGAGGAGCAGAAAGTGCTAACTCATCATACCTTTCCAGATATTCAACGAGTTTTTTTGCTTTCCGTTTTATATCGTCATCTATTGTTGAGATGGGTTTTGCCAACTTTCTTAAAATTTCATCTCCATATAATCTAATTTTTTCTGTCACTGTTAATTCATTTCATTTTATTAGCAATAGCTGATTTTATTACTTCAATTTTTATATTATCAGCTACTTTAAGTACAACCACATCACCTTTGATGCTGTAAATTGTACCAATAATTCCACCATTTGTTACAACCTTTTCATTTTTCTGAAGTCCACTTCTCATTTTCAGAACTGCTTTTTGTTTCTTTTGCTGAGGTCGAAATATTAGCAGATAAAGAATAACAAACATAATTATAATTGGCAAGAATCCAACAATACTACTTTGCTTTGCAGGTTGTGTTGCAACAGAATCAATCTGTGCATACAATAAACTTATTAGCATTATACTCTCCTATTTTTGCCACTAAAAAATATTTTATTTCAAAAAATTAATACTTTTAGATTTATGGCTAATTTATTTATATCTACAATAGCTTTGTAGACAAGACAATTTTTTTATTAGATTATTTTGAGTGTCAATAATAGTGTTATTTATGTTATTTAAAAAGAGGTAGTTTCTCCATAATGGTTAGAATTTCATTATTTTTCTTCTGGATTTTTATTAGAGCAATTGCTTCGTTAGTCCGATATTGTAGAGTAAAAAAATGCCTTAAATCTTCATTTGAATTAATAGGTATAAATTTTTGGCAATCATGCAATATTTTACTTTCTGCTTTATAAAATTTACATAATCTTTTAAGATGTTCATTTGAATCTGGGAAGATTTCAATAAAACTTCCAAGGTAATCAGATGCAATTTGGCAGTTTAAACTATATTGATTAAATAAAAGGTTGTTGTTTATACAAATTTTTCTGAATTTTTCATCTGTGAGAGATTCAAAATAATCTTTATCTTCTAAGATATTTTGCCATCTTTTTAATGCATAGTTACCAATTAGATATCCTCCAAAACTTTTAGTAGAAAGCATAATTTTTGCAGTTTCTAAACTACTTATTTTAGGTTTTTCAAATTGTAATGTATCATCACCATCAAAGATTATTGGTTTTGGTTCAAATACTATTATACAATCAGGATTTTGGGGGGCTAATGAATAATCAATGGTTTTATCACTATAACTTCTGCAAAATATATCTTTCCCTTGATTTTGATAACCAGTAATGATTCCCCATTCATTTTTTTCATAAAGGTTTTTAGCCAAAACAGGAATTCCTTTGTCAATACTACCTATAATTGCTTTGTTAATTTCATCTATTGTGGTTCCATTTTCAAGTTGTTTGTATTTAAGATTTATATTATCAAATAAAAACTTTACACAATCAAAGCCTTTTGTTGGGTCTAATATATCAGTTGACCAAGTTTCTTGAAATTGAATACGAAAAGGAAAAGCAGATAATCCCATTAATGTTATAAGGTTAACTTCAATTTCAAAAACTTTCAAAATATTTAGTAATGATCCAAAGAAAGTATTTTCCATTCCTGTTTTTTTTTCCAATCTATCAATATTTTCTATTCGTTTTGCATCTGAAAGTATATCAGGATTCTTTTCTCTTTCCGCAAGATAAATTCCAAGATCACCAGGCCAAATCTGGAAATACTCTTCTACTTCTCCTCTTCTTACTGTTAATACAATATTGTTAGAATTTTGAAATTTCAGTTTTAGCTCTTGTAATTGTGTTTTGCTTATAACTTTCTCGCCATTATATTCAAGTATCCAATCTCCTTCTTTAACACCCCTTTCTGCAAGTTGACTATTACTATAAAACCCAACGATTTGAAGTCCTTCAATAATATCTGATTTCATTTGATCTCCAAATATACATTTGTTTTTGAAAAAATCTTTTGTCAAGGTTAGTATAAATTTTATTTATACTTTCGAGTAGAATGTAATTTAATAAATCTAACATATATCTTTAGATTTGTTAAATTAATTATCTTATATTATATATATTAGCCTTGTAGGATGAAACTTCTTAATAAAGAAAATATTTTACAATTTGATATATAAAAAAAGTCATATATCGAAAAAGTTGACTTTGTTTGTATTGAAAACCATTTAATATATTTTATTTTTTAGTACAAAATTACTCAGGAGTCACAATGAAATATTCAGAAATTGTTTGCTTGCTCCGAAGTAAATCAAAGATTATTCGTTATGAAATTATTAAGATGATTGGCAAAGCAGGTTCTGGTCATCCCGGTGGTTCGCTGTCTGCAACAGATATCGGGGTAGCATTATTCTTCTATCAAATGAAATACAAACCTGATAATCCAAAATGGGAAGAACGAGACCGTTTTATTTTATCTAAGGGACATGCAACTCCCCTACACTACGCATTACTTGCACATGCAAATTATTTTGATAAGAAACACCTTTCAACACTTCGTCAATATAATTCGATATTACAAGGACATCCAGCTTCTTATCTTACTCCTGGAGTAGAAGTATCTACAGGTTCATTAGGGCAAGGCTTATCAATTAGTGCTGGAATTGCTTTGGCTGGCAAGATGGATAATAAATCATATAATGTTTATACATTACTTGGTGATGGAGAATTAGATGAAGGGCAAATCTGGGAAGCTGCTATGTTTTCAGCTCATAAAAAACTGGACAATCTTTGTACTATTGTTGATAGAAATCATTTACAAATTGATGGAAATACAGAAGATGTAATGGCTTTAGAACCACTTGTCAAAAAATGGCAAGCATTCGGTTGGTATACAATTACTATTGATGGTCACAATATGAAAAAGATTATATCTGCATTTGATGAATTTCTTACAATAAAAAATAAACCAACTGTAATAATTGCAAAAACCATTAAAGGTAAAGGTGTCTCTTTTATGGAGAATAAAGCAGAATGGCATGGCAAGCCTCTCAAAGGTGAATTATTAAAACAAGCATTACAAGAATTAGAACCAAGGATAAACAATGGATAATAAAAATAAAATTTTACCAATCCGTGATGGATATGGAAGAGCATTACTTAAATTAGGAGAAACAAATCCTGATATTGTTGTGTTAGATGCAGATTTATCAACATCTACCCGTTCCAATTGGTTCGCAGAAAAATATCCAGACCGTTTTATTGATGTAGGAATAGCTGAGCAAAATATGGTCAATATCGCTGCAGGATTGAGTTTGGAAGGGAAGATTCCCTTTGTAACTACTTATGGAGTATTTGTTTGTGGTCGAGCTTTTGATCAAGTTAGAAATACTGTATGCTATTCAAATTTGAATGTAAAAATTGTAGGCTCCCATGGTGGAATTTCTGTTGGACCAGATGGAGGAAGTCATCAAGCTATTGAAGATATTGCTTTGATGAGAATATTGCCTAATATGACTGTTGTCGTCCCTTGTGACCACTTTCAGGCATATAAGGCTACTTTACAACTTGCAGAGCTACAAGGACCTGCATATCTCCGTCTGGCTCGTGAACCAACTGCTACAATTACCTGTGAAGATTATAAATTCCAACTGGGTAAAGCTGACATCCTAACTAAAGGTGATGATGTAGTAATTATTTTTGCTGGCACAATTGGGGCAGAAGTAATGAAAGCAGTCCCTTTATTGCATAGAAAGAACATCTATCCAACAATAATAAATATGCATACAATAAAACCTATCGATAAAGAGACAATAATAAAATATTCTAAAAAATTTGGAAAAATAATTACTATTGAGGAACATCTAAAAGCAGGTGGTTTAGGTTCTGCAATATCTGAGGTATTAGCTGAATCTTATCCTGTAAAAATTAAAATGTTTGCAATTAATGATAGATTTGGTGAATCAGGGCAACCAGATATTTTATTGGATGCTTTTGGGCTTTCTGCTGAAAAGATTAGTGAGAGGGTAGAAAGGTTTTTGTTAGAAAAATAAATAGTATAGATCGACTACTTACTAACCCCTTTGTTTTTGATTATTTTTTTTGATAATTGGGGCTTTAATGTAAACAATTAGACCACATCACTCTTATATTGCAATTTATACAAATTATAATACAATCCTCTTTGCTTCAGCAATTCTTGGTGATTCCCTTCTTCTACAATTTCTCCTTTATGGACAACTAAAATTCGATCGACATTTTGAATTGTTGATAAACGGTGTGCAATAATAATTGATGTGCGGTTCTCCATAATTTTTTGTAATGCATCTTGAATCAATATCTCTGTCTCAGTATCAATGTTTGATGTAGCTTCATCAAGAATAAATATACTTGGGTTGCATACGAGGACTCGAGCAAAAGCCAACAACTGTCTTTGTCCAGCAGAAAGTACAGACCCTCTCTCTCTGGCATCTTCATCATATTTATTTTGTAGTTTAGAAATAAATTTATCTGCATTTACATACTTTGCAGCTTTGATAATCTCCTCTTCAGATACATCATCTCTATAAAGAGTAATATTATCTTTAATTTTTCCTGAGAATATAAATACATCCTGTTGAACCACTCCAATATTCTTTCGTAACTCGGATAAACTATATTGAGAAATAGGAATCTGGTCAATAAGGATCTCCCCTTTTTGAAATGGATAAAAACGGCTTAATAATTTTACAATTGATGTTTTTCCACCACCAGTTGCTCCAACTAAGGCAATTTTTTCTCCAGACTGTATCTTCAAATTGATATTCTTCAGGATATATTCATCTTCATTATAAGCCATCCAGACATCTTTAAATTCAACCTTGCCTTTAATCCTTGAGGGTTTTATTAATGGGAGACAAGTGTATTGCTCAGGTTTAATATCCATCAACTTGAAAATCTTTTCAAGTGATGCCATCGCAGTTTGCATAATATTATACTTCTGACTTAAATCATATAGAGGATCAAAAAATCTATGCACATAACTAATAAATAATACAAGAACACCTAAGGACATCCTATTAGCAAGTATTCGTCCACCACCATACCAGATAATGAGACCAATTGCTAAATGCACCATTACATCAATAAGAGGACGAAAAACTGCAAACACTTTCAACTGTTTTTTTTCTGCATTGAAATATTCCTTTGTTATACTTTTAAATTGATTGAATTTATTCTCTTCTTGATGAAAAAGTTGAATCGTTGTAATTCCAGAAATGTTTTCTGACAAAGTCGCATTTATCTTTGCCAATTTTATCCTAACACCACGATATACCTTTCTAACATCAACTTTAAACCTCACCATAAAGAATACAACAAAAGGTAATACAACAAATGTAATTAAAGCAAGTTTATAATTGATCACCAGCATAACGATCAATATTGCTAACATCATAACCAGATCTTGAATAAGAGTAATCAATCCTTCACCGAGCATGTCTGCGAGTGCATTTACATCATTAGCAACGCGCGTAACCAGCCTTCCTATTGGGTTTCTATCGAAAAATGATAATGGTAATTTTTGTAGATGATTAAACAGTTTCATCCGCAAATCATACATAGAATGCATAGCTGCATATTGAGTTAAATAAATCTGGAGGTAGCTGAAAACGAATCTAAATATTAATATAACGAGGAATATAATACCTAATTTTAAAAGACCATGTAAATCATCTTTGCGTAAAATTCTAGTATCATCATTAGAGATTTTCTTTAGGTCAGTTTGATTTATTATGTAATATTTTCCAAAGGCTTGGAATATTCCTGGATATTTCTCAGCAAGTTGATTGTTTTCCTTTGTTTTTGGAAATTTAGCATAAAATTCTCTTCCAATTGATTGATTTGATTGAAGCATATGGAAATGCTCTGGAAGCAGTTTATTAATGTTATAACTTTTTATTAATATTTTTAGACCTTCTGTTTCTATAATATACTTTTGATATTTAGTTGAAAATTCGGCTTCTAATTCAGGAAAATTTGAAATATCAATTAACTTAATAGAAGGATTAATATATTCATCAATTCCATATTTTAAAACATATGGCAAGGCAATAGCAAAAAGTGCAATTAATAAAAGAATCATAAAAGAAATAATAAAATACTTCTTATAAGGCAAAAGATATTTTATTAATCTTGCCATTAAAAGACGATCATAAAGGTTGTCCGAGTCTTTTTCTTCGTAATATGTATTCATAGAAACGCTACGCTGTCAAAAATAGTCAGAACGCTTACTGCGTTCGCTGTCATAACGCTACGCTGTCAAAAGGTCAAAACAATTATGCTTTCATAATTACAACATCTGACGAGCCAAAGGATCTTATGACCATTTTTGACTATTTATGACGCTCCGCAGGAGCATATGACCACATTTGACACTCCGAAGGAGTATTTGACTATTTTGATCTTTCTTTACCAATTGATTTTATATAATTATTCAACTTGATTTCCAATATTTTCAATTTCTTTTCCATTTTTTTAAAGAAACCCGTAGAAATTAATTTTCTATTATGAGATTTTATTAGCCATGTTTTAGTTTCAAAAAGGGAACCTCTTGAATAATAGCAAAATAATTTATTCTCTTTGAAAGAGTATCTTCCATATCCTTCAGAAATATTTGAAGCAATAGAATCAGCAGATCGAATCCATTGATTACCAATTGTTGTTTTATTAAAATAATCCCATTGTGATACCGTCTCCCAAACATCTTCACCAATTTTCATAGCAATCTGATAGACTTTCAAATCTTCTAAATCCACAGTTATACATTTTTCCTTTCTTTAGTTATTTTTAACTGAAACCGTCAAAACGCTTCACTGTCATAATGACTATCATGCCTGAGGGCAGATCCGCCTTTGGCGGAAAGCCGTCATAAAATAGTCAAAACGCTTACTGCGTTCGCTGTCACAACGCTGACGCTGTCAAATAGTCATAACACTTATGCTGTAATAATGCCAATTTATGACGTGGCGAAGGAGCACATGACCATCTTTGACGAGCCAAAGGCTCATATGACAATTTTTGACTATTTATGACGCTTCTCAGAAGCATTTGACTTTTTACATCTCCAACTCTTCTCTTAACTTCTGTTTATTATAAATATCAGTATATATCCCATTTTGTTTAATTAGGCTTTCATGATTACCCTCTTCAACAATCTTACCATTGTCCAAAACTACAATTTTATTAGCATGCTTCATTGTAGAGATACGGTGAGCAATTATTAGAGTTGTCTTATCCTCCTGAATTGATTTTAAATTACTTAATATTCCTTCCTCGGTTTCAGTATCTACAGATGAGAATGCATCATCAAGAATCAAAATTGGTGCATCTTTTATCAATGCTCTAGAAATTGCCAAACGTTGCTTTTGACCTCCGGAAAGAGATATACCCCTCTCTCCAACTACAGAATCAAACTTACCCTCAAACTCCATAATATCATTATAAAAATGTGAAAACTGAGCGGTTTGTAGGATCTCATTCTGTGATACGGTTTGTTTTCCAAATCTTATATTATCTTCAATTGATGTTGAAAATAGAAATATGTCTTGCATAACAATGCCAATATTCTTCCTTAATATTGAAATTGGAATTTGATAGATATCCTTTCCATCAATAAAAATGGACTCTTTAGGAGGATTGAAAAGACGGGTTAGAAGTTTGATAATTGTGCTTTTGCCTTCTCCAGTTCTACCGACAATTGCTAAAGTCTCACCTGAATTAATGGAAAAAGATACTTCATCTAAAATAGTATTTTTGCTTTCTGGATAGGCATATTTTAAATTCCTGAATTCAATATTTCCTTTGAGTTCTATAATAGATTGATCAACATCGGATGAATCAATAATTTCTGGTTTTTCCTTCATAATTTCTTGAATTCTATTGAGAGATGCTGTTCCTCTTTGATAAAGATTCACAACCCATCCTATTGCAATTACAGGCCATATAAGTAAATGCAGGTAACTATTAAATGCAACAAATTCACCAATAGTT
>DAOVPZ010000083.1 GCA_030628975.1 Candidatus Cloacimonadota bacterium | reverse complement strand
GCTCTTACAAAATTATATTCCGAACAGATCGAGAATATTGATCCGGGACCTGTTGAAGCTATCAAAGCAACTGGAGCCAGCACATTGCAAACCTGGGTTTATGCAGTCATTCCTCAGATTCTTTCCCCCTATCTTGCTTTTACAATCTACCGTTGGGATATAAATGTTCGAATGGCAACAATTGTTGGATTTGTCGGTGGTGGAGGAATTGGCTTGCTTCTTCTACAGCAACAACAACTCCTTCGCTGGCATAATGTGGGAATACTAATCTGGCTTATTGCTTTAGTAGTCTGGATAATGGATATGGTAAGTGCAAAAATCAGAGCAAAGTTGACAGAAATATAAATAAACACACATATTCAGATTATGAAAATGAATCCCGACTTGTCGGGATAAACTTTTCGCAAATGATGTTATACTGAAAGTTCCTCCCGATATACCAATATTTCCTTGATAATTTTAAACAATTATGAAACATACATGTTTGCAAGCAGATACAAAGAAAGATGAAAATATTATATTTATTGTAATGTAAATATGAGCAGAAACAGGATAAACCCTCCCAACAAACGGAGGGCAGGCCTGTTTCTACCCGTCCGTAGAGGGGTAGATTTGGGTTCATCCCAAATCAAAATAAAGTGAAAGGCATTTTCAGATGAAATTAGAAGCTGTAATCTTTGATTTAGATGGAACCCTTATCGATTCAATGGGAGTCTGGGTTGAAGTCGATAAAGAATACTTAGGTAAGCGAGGAATCCCTATTCCTGATGATTTATTTCATGATATGGAACATGGAGATAGTTTTGTTGAAGTTGCGAAATATTTCAAACAGAAATTTAATTTATCAGATTCAATTGAAGAAATTATGAAAGAATGGACTGAAATGGTTGCCCGGCATTATGAAAATGATATACCTTTAAAACCAGGTGCAAGGGAATTATTAGACTTTCTGAAAGCAAAAAAGATAAAAATTGGTGTTGGAACCAGTAATTCAAAATTTTTAGCACAATCAGTTTTAAAAGCTAATAATGTATTACATTTTTTTGATTGCCTTGTTGCTGGATGTGAAGACATAAAAGGCAAACCGTTTCCAGATATTTTTTTGAGAGTTGCTTCTGAATTGGGTGTAAAACCTGAAAATTGTTTAGTAATTGAAGATGTGTTTGTGGGTATTCAAGCAGCAAAAAATGCTGGAATGACAGTTTTTTCTATCGAAGATAAACACACAAAACCTGAATGGGAAAAGATTAAAAAGATAACAGATTTTTATGGGAAAGATTTTTGGAAAATAAAAGAAAAGATTGAAAAACTATTATGATAAACTCTGTCAAATAAATTTTGAATATCATTGTTTCTCAATCAACCAATCATTCATCTATTAAACTAATCATGCAATTATACAACTTTTATACCGATCATAAAAAAACCCCCAAGATCTGAAAACCTTGAGGGTTTAATAATTTTATGCTTCAATTAAAATTTAATTGACAAACCAGCATTGAAACTTCTGGGAAGTCCAAAGAATACTTCTGCAGCACTACCAGAATGAGGATAATGTGGCGGTGAACCCCAATCAGCCCAAGCATTGTAAGCGCTATTATCGATTGCATCTTGAATATATACTTCATCCAACAAATTGAATATATGAGTAAAAGCTTCCATTTCAATTCCTTTAACAATTGTAGGAAGTTTATAAATTATATGAAGATCTACAATACCATGTGCTGGAATTCTCCAACTTTGAGCTTTGTCATCTGGATCTTGGCGGCTGAATGGATCCCATCCAGCATAGAAATCACAGAAATATTTATAGGATACGGTAGCTTTCAAACCTTCAATAGGAAATAATGTTGTTTCAAAAGCAAGTTGTGTTTGAGGAGCATCACCAACTTTGAGATTCTCGACATAGCAATTTAATGTATCAATTATCTCAACTCCTTCAATCCAATTTTTATATGTAGCACTGAAATCGTTCATATAAATCCAATCACCCTTGGAGAATGATACATCAAATTTTACCAATGGAATTGGTTGAGCGTGTAGTTCTAATTCTATTCCTGCATGACGTGAATCCATACCTCTGAGGAATACGATACCTTCATTGCCAAGTGAATCTTCTACACCTTTAGTTTTAGTTTGATCAATCCATTGTGTGAAATAGATATCACCCTTAATGTTCAACATTCCATCCAGACATACAACATTCAATCCAGTTTCAACACTAGTGAATTTTTCATTTTCGGGATCTTCAGCTACTGTTCCATCATAGTCATCTATTACTTCATCAAATATGGGGCATTTTGAAACATAACCTGCGTTCCCAAATATTCCAAGATAATCTGTCAATCGATAACTTGCACCACCTTTACCCTGGTAGCCAAGAATCCAATCTGTTTCTGAAAATAATTCTTTACCTGTTCCATCATCAGCAAAGTGGTCTGTAAATGAATACTTAATGCTGGAAAGGCCAAACATACCAAATAAGTTAAATTTTCCCGCTAAATATTCACCTTGAGCATATCCACCGAACCAATCTACAGTATTGGTGTTATAATAAGCAATCTTGTCACCGAGACCTTTTTTATAATCTTCTTCGGTAGTATCAAAATCATTACCGTCGTAGTAGCAATAATCACCACCAAGTAGATCACGCACTTCTCTAAAGTGATCAATTTCTGCAGTTCTCCAGTCAAGACCAAAAGAAGTTTTGACTTGATCATTGATCTTGTATTTTACTTTGGTTATTGCTCCGATCGTCCATTGAGTATTACAACTGTTACGAAGAATACCTGCAGAACCAGTTGAGGATGTATCGTTAATTGCAATTGTCGAATTCCAGTCAATAATTCTGGATGGACCAGAATAATCCCACGCTAGGCTACCGTATGTACCCGTTCCACCACCTTTTCCTCCTGAGAAGTAAAGAATGGAATAAACATTTAACTGTTCGCTTAATTTCGTGAACCAGTTTAAATTTATCTGTGGTTTATGAAAGTAGTTTTCTCTTTCGTTAATGAAATTTGGTGAATATCTGTCATGCAGTTTACCATCCCACCATTGCTTTCCTTTATAATCAGAGCTTACAACATTCCAGTTTTCATTGTAGAATATTCCGGCTTCAGATTCAGCGAAATCAGAAAAATAGTCAGGAAGTTCACTATCAGGTACATCTGAATTGTCTTTGGCATATTCATGATTAAATGCTGCCATATTCTGCATATATAGATTCTGACCATGTCTTTGAGGAGCACCAACAGCATAGAATTCAAGACGATTATTTTCATTGATATTATAGCTTGTGGCAAGATAATAAGACCAGGCATCAGTCCATGTTCCATCAATGACACCGTCACCGGTTTTACGATTAACATTAAAACTAAAGGCATATTTGTCATTAACTAAACCAGAATTTGCTGCAAGAGTGTTCTTTCTAAATCCTCCAGAACCATATTCTTGTTTAAATAAAACACCCTTTTTCATTTTGGTTGGGTCGGTTATTATATTCATAGTTCCACCAATGGAAGGAACAGCAAGGTTAACAGCACTTAATCCTCTTTGAACCTGGATAGAGGATGTGGCGTCACCAAGACCATCCCAGTTTGACCAATAAACCCAGCCATTTTCCATATCATTTATTGGAACACCATTAATCATAACAGCAACATTTCTTTGATTGAAACCACGAATATTTACACGAGCATCTCCAGCGCCACCACCCTGGCAGGTTGAATAAACACTGGGAGTATTTATTAGCACAAGGGGAATATCACGAGAACCAAGGGATGAAGTAATTTCTTCTTTTGACACATCTGTAAATGCAATTGGGGTATCTTTTCCTGCGCGGTCTGCTAAAACTATTATACCCGGGATACCAATAGCTTTCATTCTTAATGAAAACATTACCGTTGTTGTTAAATCAGTTTTAATCTCAACTTCTTTTGTTTGTTTTTCATATCCCATAATTCTTGCAGAAACATCATAAACGCCAAAAGGGATATTTTTGATAATAAAGCTTCCATCACTTTTTGTTAAAGCTCCCATTTCCGTTCCTTCTACAACAACATTAGCAGCCCTCAATGGTTCTTTAGTTTTTTCAACAGTAACTTTTCCAGCAAGAGTACCAGTATCAGCTGCAACTAAGGTATAAGGTATAATAAGGAGTGATAAGATAATTATAAACAATATTTTTTTCATTGAAATCCTCCGTAGATTTTTTATTTGTTAGTTATATCATAATTTCCACCCGAAATATCTACCTGCATACAAACAGGTTTGGATGGATACCTATCAATGAAAGTTAGCATAAAAAACACTTATAGGGTTTAAAGTGTTTGCCCTCTAAAGAAGGGTAACCTATTTTAGACATTTCATTTAAATTGTGATTAGTTTTACTTAGTTTTTCCAATTCTTTTTTGTTAAGAAATTTCAAAGCTCTTTTTACCTCCATAATGAAAGATTAAAGTTGAAATTTTTCTACAAAAAGAAATAATAAATTCCTTTGTCAAATTTATTATATTTTTTTAATTCTTATTAATTTTATTTTTTATGTGCAAAGGAAAAATAATCTCTTACATTTATCAAAGGAAAGTTCTCGAGTTATTGTTTAGATACTTGCATTAATTTGTTTTGGTAGTGTCAATTATAAAACCTGTTATATTTTGAATTTAAGTATGCAGCACCAACAATAGCGGAATCTATCCCAAATTTACTAACCTCAATTTTTACATTTTCGAACAATTTATTATAACAATTCATTTGAATACTTTTCCTTATTGGTATTAGAAGAAAGTCTTTCATATTAGAAATTCCTCCTCCAAAAACAATAATATCAGGATTAAGTAAATCAATTATACCAGCACAAACAATTCCAAGTTTTTCAAATGCTTCTTTAAATATCTCTATTACTTTTCTATTACCTTTTAAAGCCATTTTGTAAAGAGTTCTAATTTCGATTTTTTCATTAAAAATTTCTTTACTCTTTTTCTCAATAGCTGAACCAGAAGAATATGCTTCTAAACAGCCATTTTGTCCACAATTGCATTTTCTTCCATCAGGTTCAACTTTTATATGACCAATCTCACCAGCAAAACCATTACTCCCACGATAGATTTTCCCATCCAAAATTAAGCTCCCTCCTATTCCGGTACCAAGAGTTATTCCAATTAAGTTTTTGATTTTCTTATCTTTTCGTAATAAATATTCTCCCAAACCAAAGCAGTTTGCATCATTATCAATTGATACTGGTAGATTTACTATTTTTAGTTCATTCTTTAAATTCACACCTTTCCACTCAGGAAGATTGGGTGATTCAAAAACAAAACCTCTTTGATAATCTACCAATCCAGCTATTCCGATGCCAATTGACTTAATATTATAATTCTTCTTACAATTTTCAATTATAGAAACAATTTTTCCAATTAGAAATTGTTTTCCTTTTGCAACTTCTGATTTGGTTAAAATATTATAAATTATTATATTATTTTCAACAACTCCATATTTGATATTAGTTCCACCAATATCTATTCCTAAAGTTTTCATTTTTCTATATGTCACAAGGGATATCTACAAATTCCACTTTTATATTAAATTTATTAGAAATTAAATTTCCCAAATTTTTAATACCTAATTTCTCAGTATTATAATGC
>DAOVPZ010000031.1 GCA_030628975.1 Candidatus Cloacimonadota bacterium | reverse complement strand
ATCGCTTCACAGAGTACTGCTTTTATTCCTTCAGATGTGAATGAGAAAATTTCAGATAGTTATCGGCTTTTCCTGAGTCTTCTGTATTGTAAGAAACCTGTAATAACCGGAGCTTTCAGAATCGAGTCCTTTGAAGTAATGAAAAAAATGCTAAATAGCAAAAAATGATTCCTTACAAAACCTATCAACACAAAATATTGGAATAATATGAAAGTAGCATTTTTATTTGGATCAGGGATATCATTAAAAGCAGGTTTCCCAGATGTTTCAAAAATAACAGAGATTATATTATCTGGAAAAGGAATATCACGTCATACTGATTCTGAATATTATTTCGCTCCTCCTGCTTATAGTCATATAGGAATAAAGGAAGATGATAATGTAAATAGAATTGTGATTTTTTTAAATTTGTTATATAAAAACTGTGAAGAATATTTCACAACAATAAAAAGTGAATTTGAACCAAATTATGAGGATTTGTATTTTATAGTAAGTCAACTTCATGATGAAATTTATGGAGAACAGGAAAACCTAATTATTGATGATTACTTAAATAATATAAAAGTTCATAAAGATATAGTTTTAGATGCAGTTAACAAACCATTTTATTACGATTTCAGTTTTGAGGATTTAATAGATGAAACAATGACTTATATTACAAATATTGTCTCTAAATTGTTATACCTACCCACAGAAGATATTTCATATTTGAATCTCTTAAAGAATATCCATGATGATGAAGATTTAGAAAAAATCGATATTTTTTCATTAAATCATGATACTTTATTAGAAAGATATTTAAATAAAAATAAAATCAATTTTTGTGATGGATTTGAAGAGAAAAATGGTGATTTTAGAATTTTAAAAGTTAAATTGTTTGAACAAAACAATAGAATAAATCTATTAAAATTGCATGGTTCTATAGATTGGAGTCGATATAGAGAAAATAATACTGATTGGCGTGGAGATTTCATAGCAAAATATGAAGTTAAATATGGACGACCTCCTAAAAATGAAAAAGGTGAATATCTGCATCCAATAGAAAACAAACCAAGAATACTAATTGGAACATATAATAAATTGATTGCGTATAATTATAATGAATTTTCTGATTTAATTTGTCTTTTTAAACAAAAACTAAATAAAAATATTATTTTAATTATTTCTGGCTACGGATTTAGAGATAAAGGCATTAATGCAAAAATTATAGAATGGTTTTATAGCAATGACAAAAATAAATTTATACTAATTCATAAAAACCCTGATGGACTAAAAGATAAAGCTCGAGGTGCAATTAGAATGAAATGGGATAACTGGATTCAAGAGAAGAAATTATTAATCATAAAAAAATGGTTTGAAGATGTGAAATGGGAAGAATTAAAAGTTTTATTACAGAATTAATTTTTGATACATTGTTTGTAATATTTAGTGTCCTTTGTGGCTAAATAAAATTGTGGAGATTAGTATGCGACCAAAATTAAAATTTTTAACAGATGAACTCATCCAAAAGATAATTAATGAAGCAATAGAAATCCTCTGCAAAATTGGCATTGAAATTAACAATCAGAATGTGTTATCTTTGCTTTCGGGTAAAGGAGTAAGAATTAAAAAATCGCGGGCTTATTTCACTGAAGATATTATCCAAAAGGCTTTAAAAACAGCACCGAACTCGTTCAGTCTTTATGATGTAAATGGCAATGAAGCCAATGATTTATCCGGATATAATATTAACTTTACACCAGGTTCTGCAGCACTACATATTCTTGATTACAACACACAAGAAATTCGTAATCCTACAACTAAAGATTATATAAATTTTGCAAAAATCGTAAACCAACTTAAATATATCGCTTCACAGAGTACTGCTTTTATTCCTTCAGATGTGAATGAGAAAATTTCAGATAGTTATCGGCTTTTCCTGAGTCTTCTGTATTGTAAGAAACCTGTAATAACCGGAGCTTTCAGAATCGAGTCATTTGAAGTTATGAAAAATATGCAAATTGCTGTTCGTAGTTCGGGAAAAACACTAAAAGAAAAACCTCTTACCGTATTCTCCTGTTGCCCAACCTCACCTTTCAAATGGAGCGATGTTACATCACAGAATTTGATTGATTGTGCTAAATATTCTATTCCTATTGAATTCATTTCAATGCCTCTTTCCGGTTTTATTGCACCAGTAACACTTGTAGGAACTCTCATTCAGCATACTGCAGAGACTTTGAGCGGAATTGTTATCAGTCAGCTTGCAAACCCAGGAACACCAATTTTATATGGTGGTTCTCCAGCTATTTTTGATATCCGTTACGAAACTACCCCAATGGGAGCAGTTGAAACAATGATGATCGACTGTGCATACAATGAAATTGGGAAATACTTAGGATTACCAACCCAAGCATATATTTCACTGAGCGATGCGAAACAACTCGATGCCCAGGCTGGCCTTGAAAGTAGTATGGGAGCTACTCTCGCAGCTTTATCTGGAATTAATATGATCGCAGGTCCCGGTATGCTCGATTTTGAAAGCTGCCAGAGTCTTGAAAAACTTGTGCTGGATAATGAGATTTGCGGAATGACTCTTCGAATGGTAAAAGGTATCGAGCCGAAAGAGGATTTCCCGGCAATTCCACTACTTCAAGAATTACTGAAAGAGAAGCATTTACTGATTTCAAAACACACAAGGACACATCTAAAGTTGGAACACTTCTTCCCTGGACAAGTTATAAATAGAGCAAATAGACCTCGCTGGATTGAGGAAGGTTCTACTTCTCTTAAAGAAAGAGCACATAATGAAGTTGAAAAATTGATTACAAGTTATGAACCTACCAAGATATCTAAAGAAATACAAAAAGAATTGATACAATTGATGGAAACAGAAGCTCGAAGATACGGTCAAGAAAAGTTACCAGATAGAGATTTATCACACTGTGTATGATTTATGAGCGAAATTATTAATTTCAACATAAGTGAAATTATACCTACTCGCGAAGAGATACTTCGCGAACAAGGTGTATCGCAAGGAATAGAAGTCAAAGAAAAAATTAATAAACTTATTTTAAAGGCATTAGACATTTTCAAATCAAAAGCACAACCTGTGGGTATTCTATCAGAAATATCAATTAAGGGATTTGAAGAGGTATTTATTGGTGAAGGTAAAAATGCTAAAGATACCCCTCTTGAGAATATTTTTCCGCAAGCTGATTATCTTGCATTATTTGCACTTACAATTAGCAAAAAAGTAAGCGAAACGATCAGTAAATTTTTTAAAGAGAATGATTTTGCTATTGGTTCTTTGCTTGACAGTATTGCAACTTTGGCTTCTTATAAAGGAACAAAAGTAATTGAAAAATATTTTCAAAAAAGTATACAAAAAAAACATCTTACCAAACAGGAAACAACCGTTCTTAGTTATAGTCCTGGTTATTGTGGATGGCATATCAGCGGACAGAAAAAACTCTTCCAGTTCCTTCGTCCTGAGAAAATAGGTTTATCATTAAATGCGAGTTTCTTAATGACTCCGTTAAAATCGGTTAGTGGTATAATTGTTTATGGGAAAAAAGAGATTCACATTTTTCAGGATAATTATCCATTTTGTCTGGAATGTAAAACACATTCATGTCGGGCAAGAATGAAAAAATTGATTAATCAATAGAATCCTAAAAATTTTAAGGGAAAAGAGATGGATATTATATTACAAAAAATTTCAGAATATTTACAGAAAGGTGATGAGGAGAAAGTATTTGAATTAACCAAACAAGCAATTGGACATAACTTTGATACTAAGGAAATACTTGATAATGGATTAATTGCTGGAATGAATATCATTGGTGAACAATTCAAAAAACATGAAATCTTTCTTCCTGATGTGCTCATGGCTGCAAAAGCAATGTATGCTGGAATGGACCAACTCAAACCACTCCTCATCAAAGATGGAATTCAAGGTATGGGAAAAATAGTTCTGGGCACGGTTCATGGCGACCTTCACGATATTGGGAAAAATCTTGTAGGCATAATGCTCAAAGGTGCTGGTTTTGAAGTCATTGATCTTGGCAGGGATGTTCCTGCTGAAAAGTTTGTTGATACTGCCCTCAATGAGCAGGTGAAAGTAATTGGTTTGTCCGCTTTATTGACAACCACAATGTCAGTTATGAAAGAGGTAATAAGTATTTTAAAGGTTAAGGATACAACAAATTCGATAAAAACAATTGTAGGAGGCGCTCCTCTTTCTAAAGACTATGCAAAGGAAATTGGTGCAGATGCGTATGCTTACGATTCAGCAAATGCAGTGGAATCTGTAAAAGAATTGATAGGAGTAAATTAAGATGAAACCTTTTTTTGAGCGATTACATTCTGGAGAAATCCTCGTCTCTGATGGAGCAATGGGAACCATGCTTTTTCAAAAAGGACTTAGACCCGGGGACTGTCCAGAATCAATCAATCTGAAAAATCCTGAAATCCTTAAAGAAATCGCACAACTATATTTTAATGCAGGTGCAGATATTATTCAAACAAATACTTTTGGTGGTTCTCCCTTAAAACTTTCCGCATATAATCTTGAAGATAAAAATGAAGAAATTAATACAATTGCAGTTAATTGTGTGAGAAAAGTTGTGGGCACACAAGCATATGTTTCTGGTTCTTGTGGTCCTTCCGGAAAGATTTTAAAACCCTATGGGGATACTGAACCTGAGGATGTTTATCAAAGCTTTAAACGGCAGATGAAATCTCTCATAAATGCGGGAGTGGATATTATTTGTGTCGAGACAATGACAGATTTACATGAAGCAACAATAGCAGTAAAAGTATCAAAAGAAATCTCAAGTCAAATCACGGTTATTGCCACGATGACCTTTGATGAAACCCCACGAGGATTTTATACAATAATGGGAGTTAGCATAAAGGATGCTGCTAAAAGACTTGAAAAAGTTGGTGCTAACTGTATCGGTTCAAATTGTGGACATGGTATAGAAAATATGATTAAGATTGCGTATGAATTCAAAAAATATTCTTCACTTCCAATAATTATTCAATCAAATGCCGGTATTCCTGAAATGAAGGGTGAAACTCTGTTTTATCCAGAAACACCAGAATTTTTTGCAGAGAAAACAAAGGAATTGATTGATGCTGGTGTTTCAATTATTGGAGGTTGTTGCGGTACAACCCCTGAACATATACGTGCGATTCGAAAAGTTGTTGACTCATATAAAGAATAATTACTTATATCCATATATCATAAATTTCGGAAAATTGAGTGAGAAAATAATATGAATAAAAGAAAAAAACAATCTAACATTTCTTTTAAATTGATGTTTTTATTCTTATTGATTTTTTCAATAAATGTAGCATCAATAATTGCCCAGGAAGATATCGAATATCAACTACCACCTCAAGAAATTGTTGATCTGGTAGATGCTCCTTTAACTCCCTCTATAAGAATCGATCCAAAAGTAAAATGGATGTTATTATTAGAACGACCAAGTTTGCCCCCAATTGAGAAACTGACTAAACCAGAACTCAAACTTGCCGGATTAAGAATTAACCCTAAAATAAATGCTGAAAGCACAACATACTATTACACTAATATAAAATTATTTTCAATTGATAGTAAATTTGAAAATCAAATAACAGGCTTGCCCTCAAACCCTCGAATTGAAAATGTAAATTGGTCTCCGGATGGGGAAAAAATTGCCTTCACTATTACAAAGAAAAACGGTATTGAACTTTGGATTGCTTATGTTAAAAATTGTAAAGCAAAGAAAATAACAGATGCAATTTTAAATGATACTTATTACGGAGGACCATACACCTGGTTATCAGATAGCAATACTTTGATCTATAAATCCATCGTAGAAAATCGAGGTGAGCCACCAGAAGAATCATCAGTTCCTTCTGGACCTGTCATTCAGGAGAGTATCGGCAAAAAAGCACCTGTGCGAACCTATCAGGATTTGCTAAAAAATAGTTATGATGAAGACTTATTTGAATACTATATTACTTCACAACTTATGAGTATTGATTTAGAAGGAAAAAGTAAAAAATTAGGACCTCAATGTATGATGAAAAGATTTACTCCTTCTCCAGACAACAAATACTTATTTATTGAAATTACTAAACGACCTTTTTCTTACATTGTTACTGCTTATCGTTTTCCTATATCAATTGAAGTTTGGGATATAGATGGCAATTTAGTTAAAACCTTAGCAGATATACCTTTAGCAGAAGATATTCCAAAAGGGTTTGGAGCTGTTCGCAAGGGACCCAGATATTTCATATGGCGTTCAGATGCTCCATCAACAATCTATTGGGTAGTAGCACAGGATGAAGGTGATCCACATAAAGAAGTAGAAATAAGGGATAAACTGTTTTCTCTCAAAGCACCATTCACACAAAATCCAAAAGAAGTTTTATCTTTTAGTTTAAGATATGGTGGAATTACCTGGGGTGATGGGAATCTGGCAATAACACATGAATTTTGGAGGAAAGACAGAAGGGAAATTATAAGTTTCTTCAACCCCGATTCTGAGACTCCAATGAAAAATGTATTATTTGACCGTAACTGGGAGGATAGATATAATGACCCAGGTGATTTTGTAACAATTTACAATCAATATGGGAAATATATCTTGCTTATGGAAGATAATGGTAAAACACTCTACCTAAAAGGTGATGGTGCTTCTCCAGAAGGGAACAGACCTTTTTTAGATAAGTTCGATTTGGACAGCAAAAACGCAAATAGACTATGGATATCAGAACCTCCCTATTACGAAAGGTTTATTAGATTTGTTGATTTGAAAAATAATGTATTACTCATTAGTAGAGAATCGCAGAATATCCCTCGTAATTATTTTTTACTTGATCTAAAAAGTATGAAATATACTCAAATTACGAATTTTCCACATCCTCATCCACAACTGAGTAACATAAAAAAGGAACTCATAAAATACAATAGAAAAGATGGGGTGCAATTAACTGCAAATCTTTATCTTCCACCAAATTATAAGAAAGAAGATGGAACTCTACCTGTTTTAGTTTGGGCATATCCACAAGAATACAAAAGTGCTGATGCAGCAGGTCAGGTCAGAGATTCTCCTTATAGATTTATCAGGATTTATTCGTGGTCTCCCCTATTGTGGCTTACACAAGGATATGCAATATTTGATAATCCAAGTATGCCGATAATTGGTGAAGGAGATTCAAAGCCAAATGATACTTATATTGAACAATTAGTATTGGATGCAGAAGCTGCGGTTGATAAACTTGTAAGTATGGAAGTGGCAGATAGCAACAAAATAGCAATCGGAGGACATTCTTATGGAGCATTTATGACAGCAAATCTATTAGCTCATACAGATTTATTTGCTGCAGGAGTTGCTAAAACTGGGGCATATAATCGTACTTTAACTCCATTTGGTTTTCAGTCTGAAGACCGCTTATTATGGGAAGCACCTGAAACTTATATTAAAATGTCACCTTTCATGTATGCTGATAAGATAAACGAACCTATTCTATTAATTCATGGCGAATCAGACAGAAATTCAGGAACATATCCAATGCAAAGTGAGAGATTCTACCAGGCTTTGAAAGGAAACGGTGCAACTGCAAGATTAGTTATGCTTCCTTATGAAGGCCACTCATACAGAGCAAGAGAATCTATAATGCATGTCTTATGGGAAATGGATAGATGGCTAAATAAATATGTTAAGAATAAAAACAATGATTAAACAATTATTTAAATTGTTAATTCTAAGCCTTGCTTTATTAACAATATGTCAATGCAGTAAAGAAGTTCTTATTCTAAGTCAAATAGAAGTAAAAGCTTATGATATCAATGTAAACCTCGACTTGAATAATCTTTTAAATGTAAATGCTAATCTGGAAATATTGAAAGAGGATTCTATTGATAATTTTGAGTTATTACTATCTTCTGATGCAAAAATTGAATCCATAAAATCTAAAATAAAAAATGACTGGATTGATATCCCATATACGAGAAACAAAGATACATTGGTTTTAACTATTCCCTCTGAAATTGTGTCAAATAGAGAATTGATTATAGAATTCAATTACACTTTTCCAACAGGCAAAATAAAAGATGTTTTGTATTTAGACCGTGGACACCGATGGTATCCTCTCATACTTGATCAAATTGCCAGATTTAAACTTATTGCTGAAGTACCATTTGAATATGAAGTTTTTTCTGTAGGTGATTTAATTGGCAGAAAGAAACTCAATAAGCATTCACAATTTAGATGGGAAAGCACAATTCCTGTTTTCAAATTATCATTAATTATTGTAAAAACAGGTTATTATCAAAAAACATATAAAGAATGTAATAGCAAGGAAATTTATTTCTATTCTCTTATTAAGGATAAAGAAATAATAGAAGAAGTTCTCTCTGAAGCTTGTAATACAATGAAGTTCTTCAATGAACATATTGGCGAGTATCATCATAATCAGCTTACAATAATAGAATTTCCTGAATTTCAAGGAACGAATATTGCCACTTCCCTTTTAATAATAGGATCACCGTTATTCGATTTCTTTAAAAAAGGTTATTATGAAAACCTTCATTTCTCGATTGCTTGTCAGTGGATTGCTGCCGGTACTTTTAATAAGCTTTTTGGAAAAGGATTCTGGTTTCTCCAAATATCATTGCCACATTATTTACGCCTTATGTGTCTGAGGCAAACAAAAGGCGAAGATGCTTATATCAAAGCATTAGAAAAAGGATTTGATGCCTATAAAGAGATTTCTAACTCTGATACAGATGTGCCGGTAATTGATGTTGATTTTCCGAATACTCCTGAAAAAGGAAAGATTATTTACGGGAAAGGACCATATATCATAGACAAAGTATGCATACAAATTGGTGAAAAAAATTGGGAGAAGTTAATTAAAGACATCTATAAAGACTTCAAAGGGAGAATTTTTACCTATAATGATTTCATAAACTATCTCTCAAAGTATGACAAAGATGGAACATGTGTTCCAAAGTTTGAAAAGATGTTGTCAGAAAAAGGCATTCCAGATAACTTAGGAGAAATAGATGAAAGGTGATAAACTAATAATTCATGAAGGGCATTTAAGAGCTGCAAAACTAATAAGTAAAATTATTTTGCCAGAAATTTTCAAAACTGAAAATAAGTTTATTATTACCATTGCAGGTGAGTCAGGAAGTGGTAAATCTGAAATTGCAGAATCACTTTCT